>JANPHZ010000184.1:0-2066 GCA_031424715.1 Frankiaceae bacterium | reverse complement strand
GCTCCGCCGAGCAGGAGCGCGTCGTAGGCCAGCAGCGCGTCGCTGTCGGCGAGGCGAGCGAGCTGGGTCGGGACGAGGGAGACGTAGCGGCGCGGGCCGGTCAGCCGGGCGGTCGCGGCCTCGAACGACTCCCGCGTCGTCGAGCCGGTCAGCTCCACCGGCTCGGTCCCGGCCAGGAGCGAGCGGACCAGCACCTGCAGGCCGCCGATGTGCGTCGACGGGATCGCCAGCAGCCACTGGCCCTGACCGCCCAGCCGATCGGCCGACGCCCGCGCCGAGGCGAGCAGGTTGTCGGCGGTGAGCAGCGCACCCTTGGGCTCACCCGTCGAGCCGGAGGTGGGTACGACCACCGCGATGTCGGCGCGTTCGAGCGGGAGGTCGGGGCGCAGCACTGCCAGCACCCGCGGCTCGGTGGTGGGCAGCAGTGCCGGACCGGTCCCGTCGAGAGCCGCCTGCAGCAGCTCAAGCGTCGCCGCCGCCGCGGTCAGCATCTAGAAGTAGTAGGGGAAGGCGGACCAGTCGGGGTCGCGCTTGGCCAGGAAGGCGTCGCGGCCCTCGACGGCCTCGTCGGTCATGTAGGCGAGCCGGGTCGCCTCGCCCGCGAACACCTGCTGACCGACCATGCCGTCGTCGACGGCGTTGAAGGCGAACTTCAGCATCCGCTGGGCGGTCGGGCTCTTGCGGCAGACCTGCTGGGCCCAGTCGATCGCCGTCCGCTCGAGATCGGCGTGCGGCACGACCGCGTTGACCATCCCCATCCTGTGCGCGTCGGCGGCGTCGTGGTCGGCGCCGAGGAAGAAGATCTCGCGGGCGAACTTCTGCCCTACCTGCCTTGCCAGATAGGCAGATCCGTAGCCGCCGTCGAAGCTGCCGACATCGGCGTCGGTCTGCTTGAACCGGGCGTGCTCGGCGCTCGCGATCGTCAGGTCGCAGACGACGTGCAGGCTGTGCCCGCCACCCGCGGCCCATCCCGGTACGACGCAGATGACGACCTTGGGCATGGTGCGGATGAGCCGCTGCACCTCCAGGATGTGCAGCCGCCCTGCGGCCGCCGGGTCGACGACGTTGTCGTCGCCGGCGTACTGGTAGCCCGACCGTCCGCGGATGCGCTGGTCGCCGCCCGAGCAGAAGGCCCAGCCGCCGTCCTTGGGTGACGGGCCGTTGCCGGTCAGCAGGACGCAGCCGACGTCGGACGACATCCGCGCGTGGTCGAGGACCCGGTAGAGCTCGTCGACGGTGCCGGGACGGAACGCGTTGCGCACCTCGGGCCGGTCGAACGCGACCCGCACCACCATCCCGTCGCGACCCGCGGCCGTGTGCCGGTGGTAGGTGATGTCGGTCAGGTCCTCGAAGCCCGGGACGGGCCCCCACTGGCCGGGGTCGAACAGCTCTGACACGGTGGCAGTCACAGCGCAGAGCGTAGGGGGATCCGGGTGATCGAGCTGTCGCAGACGGCGGTCGTCTCGATCCCCCTGCAGGTGCCGTTCCGTGGGATCGTGCACCGCGAGGCACTGCTGCTCGAGGGCCCGTGCGGCTGGGGCGAGTTCGCCCCCTTCCTCGAGTACGACGACGCCGAGTCGGCCCGCTGGTTGGCTGCTGCCCTGGAGGCCGCCCACACCGGCTGGCCCGCGGCGGTGCGCGACCGGGTGCCCGTCAACGCGACGGTCCCCGCCGTCGCGGCCGCCGAGGTCGAGGCGGTGCTGCGCCGCTTCCCCGGCTGCACCACGGCCAAGGTCAAGGTCGCGCAGGCGGGCCAGTCACTGGCCGACGACCTCGACCGGGTCGCGGCCGTCCGCGCAGCACTCGGCCCATCCGGGCGGGTGCGGGTCGACGCCAACGGCGGGTGGTTCCTGCGGGACGCCGCAGACGCGTTGGCCGCGCTGGCGTCGTACGACCTGGAGTACGCCGAGCAGCCGTGCGCGAGTGTCGAGGACCTCTCGGCGCTGCGGTTCTCGCTGGCCCGCGCCGGCGTGGACGTCCTGATCGCGGCCGACGAGAGCGTGCGCAAGGCCGAGGACCCGCTACGGGTCGCCCGGCTGGGCGCCGCGGACATCGTCGTGCTGAAG
>JANPHZ010000183.1:0-12291 GCA_031424715.1 Frankiaceae bacterium | reverse complement strand
CTTCGGTCAGATGGATGAGCCGCCGGGCACCCGCCTGCGCGTCGCCCTGTCCGCGCTGACGATGGCGGAGTACTTCCGCGACGTGCAGAAGCAGGACGTGCTGCTGTTCATCGACAACATCTTCCGCTTCACCCAGGCCGGTTCCGAGGTCTCCACCCTCCTCGGGCGCATGCCCAGCGCCGTCGGCTACCAGCCGACGCTCGCCGACGAGATGGGTGTGCTCCAGGAGCGCATCACCTCGACCCGTGGTCACTCGATCACCTCGCTGCAGGCGATCTACGTGCCCGCCGACGACCTCACCGACCCGGCGCCGCACACCGCGTTCACCCACCTCGATGCGACGACCAACCTCAACCGCGCGATCTCCGAGAAGGGGATCTACCCGGCCGTCGACCCGCTCGACTCCACGTCGCGCATCCTCGACCCGGCGTACATCGGTGACGACCACTACAACACCGCGCGCGAGGTGCAGCGCATCCTGCAGAAGAACAAGGAGCTGCAGGACATCATCGCGATCCTCGGCATCGACGAGCTGTCCGAGGAGGACAAGGTCCTGGTCAACCGGGCCCGTCGCATCGAGCGCTTCCTGAGCCAGCCGTTCTTCGTCGCCGAGCAGTTCACCGGCGCGCCCGGCAAGTTCGTGCCGCTCGACGAGACGATCGATTCGTTCAAGCGGCTCACCGAGGGCGACTACGACCACATGCCGGAGCAGGCGTTCTTCATGTGCGGTGGGCTCGAGGACCTCGAGGCCAACGCCAAGCGCCTCGCCGGCTGATGGCTACTGCCGCGGGGTTAAACGTCGCGCTGGTGTCTGTCGAGCGCGAGGTGTGGAAGGGCGAGGCGACGCAGGTCATCGCCCGCACCACCGAGGGCGAGATCGGCATCCTGCCGGGACACACCGCCCTGCTCGGTCAGCTCGCCGAGGGCTTCACGGTGACCATCGCGCAGACCGGTGGCGCCGATGTCGTCGCCGCGGTGCACGGGGGATTCCTGTCCGTGGCGGAGTCGCAGGTCACGATCCTGGCCGAGATCGCCGAGCTCGCTGACGACATCGACACCAGTCGCGCGCAGAGCGCCCTGCAGCGGGCGCAGGGCGACAAGGACGATGCCGCCGTGCTCCGGGCGCAGGCCAGGTTGCGCGCCACCGGCGCTTCGGTGTGACGACCGACTGACTGCGGGCGACGCCACCGGCACCGGACGTGCTCGCCCAGATCGCCGTCGAGGTCCTCGGCATCGTCGTGGGCCTGTTCGGCCTGGGGCTGCTGAGCCTCTACCTGCGCCGGGTCGGGTTGCAGCGCGGCGGCGGCACCATCGACCTGTCGCTGCGCCTCAAAGCGAAGACACCGGGTCGCGGATGGGTCCACGGCATCGGCCGCTTCGAGGGTGATGACCTCGCGTGGTATCGCGTCTTCAGCCTGAGCCCGCGTCCCCGCCGGCGGCTCTGCCGGCGTGGGCTCGCGGTGCTCGAACGTCGCGAGCCGCGCAGCGAGGAGCGCCGCGCTCTTCCGCCGGACGCCGCGGTGCTGCGGTTGGCGTCACCTCCCGGTGAGGTCGAGGTCGCGATGAGCGGATCGGCCATGACGGGCGTGCTCTCCTGGCTGGAGGCGACACCCCCGGGCGCTACGTTGCCCGGATGACGACGTTCCCCGACCAGCGCTGGGGCTCGGACCACTCACGCCTGCGCGGCCCGGCCGTCGCCTTCTCGACGACCCGGGTCGGTTCGTGGTTGATCCGCACCCTCACCCCGCTCGACCGCCGGATCCTGGTCCGATCCCGTGGCCGACGCACCCTCCTCGGACCGATCGGAGCGCCGACCCTGCTGGTGACGACGACGGGCGCCAAGAGCGGCCTGCCTCGCACGACGCCGCTGCTCTACGGGCGAGACGGCGACGACCTCATCGTGGTCGGGAGCAACTTCGGTCAGGACCACCACCCGGCGTGGACGGGCAACCTGCGCAAGACCCCGGCCGCCACCGTGACCATGGCCGGCCAGGACATCCCTGTGACCGCCCGGTTGCTCGAGGGTGCAGAAGCCGAGGCGGCGTACGGCGTGATGGAGGCGACGGCGCGGACCTACTCGGTCTACCGCGACCGGACCGACCGGCAGATCCGCGTCTTCCGCCTCACCGCCCGCTGAGCCTGGATGTCTGGTCGCCCCGCTCGCACTGCAGGGCCGCCGGTCTGTAGCTCCCGCCGCTCGTGCTGGAGCGCAGTGACCTCAGCCGCTGCCGCGGAAGCGAGTTGTCCACAGGAGTGGTCACCGGCCTTCTTCTCGGCTCGGCGTTCCCGCGGGAACAAGTTATCCACACGAGCGGTAGCCCGCATTAGTCGCGCCAGGCATGTCGCCGATAAGTTCGTTCCGAACCTTCGACGAAGGGACGGGCAATGCAAGCGAGCGACCTGAGCAGACTGGGCCTGACGGTGATCGCGGGACTGGCGGCATGGGAACTGGGGCAGGTCCTGGCCACATACCTCATCATCGGCTTCTATGGCGACCACTTCCAACTTGCCTTCACCCCGGGAAATGGGTTCGACCAGCTGGACACCCTTGGGGTGCTGCTGATCCGCTTGGTCATCAGTGCCCTCGTGGCCGTCCCAGTCCTGCTGCTGCTGGGCAGGCTCCTCTGGCGGGACCGGTCGCGGTAGGTACCGCTGCCGCTCTCATAAGGCATCCTCCCGGCATGGGACCCGGCACCGCCTTGCTGCTGCAGATCTTGTTGCTTGCCGTCTTTCTGCATGGCCTCTTCTTCGTGGTCCGAGCGGCGGTCGAGGATGAGTCCGGCGGGCGCTGGAGAAGTCGTTGCTACGCCCGTCGACTCGGGAGCTAGTCGAGGAGCGGAACCGGCAGCAGCAATCCGAGACCGAGGAGTAACGGCGTATCCTGCGAACCGCGAAGAAGTGCCGTTCTCCACGGCACCCACCATCGACGCCGAAGGTCACGTCGCTGGTGATAGTTACGCCTCCGGCCGGTGGGGCTGGTTGAAGATCCAGCGGGCGACGAGGCGGTCACGCCACTGGTCACCCAGCGCTAGGACGTATTCGGGCTGACCAATGAAGTCCAGCTCATCTGGAGAGACCCAGCGCTCCGTTCCATCAGGCTGCTTCTGTGCCGTTGCGTACAGCGCGTAATTCTTGAACCCGCCGTCTTGCGCTGCGCCCTCGCTGAGCAGCTTGCGTCGGTCGTCCTCGGACATCCCCTCGACGGTGTTCATCATGTGGAACTTGTAGTCCGACCATTTGTGTGCGTGATTCTTCAACGCGTGGCGGAACTGCTTCCACGTTCGGCCACCAAGATCACCGTCGCGTGCGTCGACCAACATGACCGCGGCCTGGATCTCCTCGAGCCGAAGGATGGCGAGGACGGTCGCCAGCGCGTCGTCGGTGCCGGCCACCGACCGTGCATGACGTTCGAGGCGGTCCGCGTTCCGCTGCAACGCGGACACCGCGGAGTTGATCTCCGGCTCGGGCATCGCGTAAGGGTCCACGCGCCCAGGCTAGGCAGTCGGTGCATCACCGTAGGTCGCCACCGACACCATGAGGAAGTGCCGTTCTTCGGCGTAGCCCGCCTAGCCGCTGGAGGCGCGTGTTGTGTCCTTGGCGACGCGGTCTGCCTGGATGCCGCCGACAACGACGACAACGACGACGATGAGGGCGGACCCGAGCACAACGTTCCGCTGGGTGTTGACCGACTGACGCGCCAGCAAGAGCCACAGACTGGCGGCCAGCAGGACCGCACCTGCCAGGGCGACGGACCATGCGCTGGCGCGGTGGGACGCGAGCCAGGCGGCGTCGTTCGCCGTCGTTGCCCCTGTCCGCATGCCGACCAACTCGTTGCGGGGGAGCCACCCGTTCTGCATCAACCAGGCCAGCCACAGAAGACCTGCGCCGATGATCCCCAAGAGCGTGCCGGTGCTCCGCATGCCGGACATCGTCGCGCAGAACCCCTCTGCCGGGAAGTGCCTACCAGTGTTCGAACGCGAGGCCGACGCGGCCCACCTGCGTGGCCCTCCTGTCAAGGGCCCAGTGGCGACGTGGGCACTTCCGCGCCGAGTGACCAGAGGCGGGGTGCCTCAGGCATAGTGCCCCGATGGCCACCACGATCGTTCTGAACGGTCCCAGCAGCGCGGGTAAGAGCTCCTTGGGCGCAGCCCTGCAGCGGGCTTGGGACGGCCCACTTCTCGTCACGGGCGTCGACAGCTTTCTTGCCGGTTTCCCCGAGCACCTGTTCAGCCTTCCTGGTGACGACGGCCTGCCGGGCGTGGCGACGTCCGGCATCCGCATCGTCCCCGGCCGCGGCCCCGCTCCCTCCTGGATACCGGCACTGGGGCAGGACGGGCTGCTGCTGATGCGGGCCGCGCACCGCGCCTGGCGATCGGTTTCCGAAGCAGGACTTGATCAGGTCATCGACCACGTCCTCCTCGACGCCGCGACGCGCGACGACGCGCTCGAGGTGCTCACCGGACCAGATGTGCTCTGGGTCGGCGTCTACTGCAACGTCGAGGAGCTCGTCCGCCGGGAACTGGAGCGCGGAGACCGGTTCCCCGGGTTCGCCTCCGGCACCTGGGCACAGGTCCATGAGGGCATGACCTACGACCTCAGCCTCGACACCACGACCTCGACCACTGATGCATGTGCGGCGAAGGTGCTCGCGGCGCTGCGACCGTCGACGACGCTTGGCGTGTCGCCTACCTAGAGCCCGACACCGCTCTGGTCAGCCGCCGGGCTTCCAGAGGACGTCGCCGTCGGGGTTCGCAACGCGCGCCAGGATGAAGAGCAGGTCGCTGAGCCGGTTCAGGTAGAGCGCCGGCTCCTTGTTCGTCGTGTCCGGCTCGTCGGCGAGCAGCGCCCAGACGCCGCGCTCGGCCCGGCGTACGACGGTGCGGGCGACGTGCAGCAGGGCCGCGCCCGGGGTGCCGCCGGGAAGGATGAAGCTGTTGAGCTTCTCGAGCCGGGCGTTGAAGTCGTCGCAGGCCTGCTCGAGCCGCTCGGTGTAGGCGGGGGTGACCCGCAGCGGCTCGTAACCGAGGTCTGCGACGACCGGGGTGCACAGGTCGGCGCCGACGTCGAACAGGTCGTTCTGCACCCGCTGGAGCAGCACGGCAATGTCCGGCGGCAGCTGGCCCAGGGCCAGCGCGACACCGATCGCGCTGTTGGCCTCGTCGACGTCGGCATACGCCGTGAGGCGCGGGCTGGTCTTGGCCACCCGGCTCATGTCGCCGAGCGCGGTGGTCCCGTCGTCGCCGGTCTTGGTGTAGATGCGGGTGAGGTGAACAGCCATGAGCCGCACCCTAGTGAAGGGTGCGGCTCATGGCTGGATGAAGGGGCTCAGCCGCAGCCCTTGATGCCGCAGAGCAGGCTGGCGACCTCGCCTTCGAACACGGTCGTGCCGGCCGAGTCCGCCAGCTTGAGCTTGTCGCCCTGGGCCCTCGGATCCCGCTCGACGAGGACCACGCCGGAGCTCAGGTCCTGGCCGGCGCCGACGGCGCGGTACTCCGACGCTGCTGCGCCGTAGAGCACGCTGGCGACCACGGAGGCGTTGAACGCGACGGCGATCGTCTCGGTGGACTGCCCGACTCCTGCGGGGATCGCAAACGCGAGAACGGTTTCGGACGTGGTGACCGCGCCGAGCAAGGGTGTCTCCTCGCCCCTGCCGTTACGGACGAGGCCAAACGACTGGGCCGGCTGTCCGGCCGCCCACGCCTGGCCGAAGACGTAGACGTTCTTCGCGTCGTCTTCTCCAGCGACGAGAATCTGGTAGTCGACGTCGACCCGCTTGTGGCCCATGCCTGTCGCGAACGCGGCGACCGCCTTCTCCACGAACTCGGCGCTGGGTGCCGGATAGCCACTGGTCTTCCAGATGACCGCGTTGTCGGGCCGGTCCACCCGCTGATAGTCCGGCGCCGGCCCCAGGAAGAGCGGCTTGTCCAGGTCGCCGTTGCCGTCGAGCACGCGTACGGCGTCCTTCGAGGTGTCGCCCTCGAGCGGCACGAACGCCACCCCCGGGAAAGGGCCGTTGGCGGTCGCAAAGGAGCTGCCGTCAGACGCGTAGGAGAGGTCACCGATCGTGCGAGGAGAGGCGACCACCATCAAGCGCGGCACCTCGTCTCCGGGCAGAGCCGCCATCAGCGCGGTCTCACCGGCGGTGAACGGGGCTTGGTAGAGCACCTGCCAACCGGAGATGCTTGTCGTCGCGACGGCGAAGGTGTTGACGCCCTTTGCCGTGGAAACGAAGGCGATCTCGGTCTCCTTCGAGGACTTGTTCTCCAAGCCGACGAGTGGGCTGATCTGGCTTTCCGGGTGGTTGGCGGCCGCCCACGCGTCGCGAAGGGCCTGCACCGCGCCGTCGGAAATCAGCGAGGGGTTGCCGCGGTAGGGCCAGGGGTTCGCGGGATCCAGCCCGCTCGGCGGGATCTCACTGGCCCGGTCTGGCGCGTCGTCGTCGGCGAACTGGGTGCTGCCCCCGTCGGCGAGCTTGTCCGGCAGCACGGACGGCACGACCGCCGCGACGACGGCGACGGCGAGGGCGGCGCCGGTGAGCGACGCCGCGATCCGGTTGCGCCGGATCCTGCGGGCGCGGCTCTCGATACCGGCGAGCGGGTCGGGGGAGGGAGCGATGTCTGCGGCGCGCTGCCCCAGCAGGGTGCGCAGCTCGTCGTCGAGGGGGCTCATGCGAGGACTCCGTCGGTGGGAAGGGTGGCGCGCGGGTTGTCGCGCAGGCCTGGGGTGTCGCGCAGCTTCACCAGCGCGCGGGACGTCGTCGACTTCACCGTGCCGACGGAGACCCCGAGGAGGTCGGCGGTCTCGGCCTCGGATAGGTCCTCGTAGTAGCGCAGGACGAGCATCGCCCGCTGTCGCCTGGGCAGTCCCGACAGGGCTGACCACAGCGCGTCGTGCAGGACGAGGTCGGTGACCGCGTCGCGCTGCCCCGCGTGCTCGGGGAGCACGTCGGTCGGGTGCTCGTCGACCTTGCGCCGGCGCCAGCGGGAGGTCTGGGTGTTGACCATCACGCGCCGGACGTAGCCGTCCAGCGCCTCGCGCTCACGGATCCGGTCCCAGGCCAGGTAGGTCTTGGCCAGTGCCGTCTGCAGCAGGTCCTCGGCGTCGGCCCGCTGCCCGGTGAGCAGGTAGGCGGTGCGGAGCAGGGCAGGGGAGCGGGCTGCGACGTAGCCCCGAAAGGCCTCGCGCTCGTGCTCGTCCACGTCATCAAGCCTCTCGAAGGTGGGACACCACACCACGGAAGACGTCGTCACGGCCGCTGAGGTTGCCTCGGCGAAGGTATGGACATGGCGCGCCACAAGGTCCACAGTCGGCCCCGCACGCCCTGACCCGCGGTCATCACCACTGCGAACGAAGGGAAGGCGCGCTCATGCCTCGGTTCATGGACTTCCACGACAACCTCACCCTGCCTCGGGAGGCCATCGCCGACATCGGCGCGGGTGCCCGCGACGGCGTCAAGGACGAGTTCGGGGTGCAGCAGATCGAGCTGTTCTACAACCCCGAGGGCAAGGTCTACTGCCTGCTCGACGCACCGGACGAGGCGGCCGTGCACAAGCACCACGCGGCCCTGAACGTCGAGTGCGGCGAGGTGCACCGGGTGGAGAGCCTGTTCTAAGGCCTCGGACCGGACGGGTCCCGGCTCTCTAGACTGCGCCGATGGACCGCTTCGTGATCACCGGTGGCGCCCGCCTCGCCGGCGAGGTGGCCGTCACCGGGGCGAAGAACAGCGTCCTGAAGCTCATGGCCGCGGCGCTGCTCGCCCCCGGTCGCACGACGCTCACCGACGTGCCGCGGATCCTCGACGTCTCCATCATGGCCGAGGTGCTGCGGCGGCTCGGCTGCGTCGTGGAGCAGTCCGACCGCACCGTCACCATCGACGTGCCTGCAGTCCCGGGGCACGAGGCCGACTACGACCTCGTACGCCGGATCCGGGCGTCGATCGCCGTTCTCGGTCCGCTCCTGGCTCGGTGCGGTGAGGCAAAGGTCGCCCTGCCGGGCGGGGACGCGATCGGCTCCCGCGGGCTGGACATGCACGTCGCCGGGCTGGTCAAGCTCGGTGCGACGGTCGAGAGCGAGCACGGCTACCTCATCGCCCGGGCGCCCTCGCTCACGGGCGCGCCGGTCTGGCTCGACTTCCCGAGCGTCGGAGCGACCGAGACGGTGCTGATGGCCGCGGTGCTCGCCAAGGGCACGACCGTCATCGACAACGCCGCGCGCGAGCCCGAGATCGTCGACCTGTGCCAGTTGCTCACCCAGATGGGCGCGCAGATCGGCGGCGCCGGCACGTCCACGCTCGAGATCGACGGGGTGGAGGGGCTCGCGCCGGTCGAGCACAAGACCGTGCCCGACCGCATCGTGGCCGGCACCTGGGCGGTCGCCGCGACGATGACCCGCGGCGACGTCTTCATCCGGGGGGGCCGGGCCGAGCACCTCGAGGTGCCGCTCGACAAGCTGGTCCAGGCCGGCGCCACCGTCGAGCCGGCGGTCGACGGCTTCCGGGTGAGCATGCAGAGCCGCCCCCGCGCCGTCGATGTCGTGACGCTGCCCTATCCCGGCTTCGCCACCGACTTCCAGCCGCTCTTCCTCGGGCTCAACACCGTCGCCGACGGCACCGCGATGTTCACCGAGAACGTCTTCGAGTCGCGCTGGATGTTCGTCGACGAGCTGGTCCGCCTCGGCGCCGACGTGCGCACCGATGGCAAGCACGCCGTCGTACGCGGCCGCGAGCAGCTGTCGGGAGCGCCGGTGACCGCCCACGACATCCGGGCGGGGGCCGGGCTCGTGCTCGCGGGGCTGGTCGCCGACGGCGTCACCGAGGTCGGCGACGTGCACCACATCGACCGTGGCTACGAGGGCTTCGTCGACCAGCTCTGCGCCCTGGGCGCCGACGTACGGCGGGAAAAGGCCCCCGACGAGCTGCCCTTCTAGACCAGCGCCCGGGCGCGGTCGGCGTCAGACGCGAAGACCAGAACGTCCCACGTCTGCCCGCGTGGGGTGACCGTGCAGCGGATCCCCGCCTCGACGAGCACGGCGCGCAGCGCGGCGGCCTCCTGCGCGGACCCGGCCGCACGGATCGACTGCAGCAGGCCGAAGTCGGGCTCGCCGGTGGGCGTCGACGGGCGCGCGGTCCGGTGATCGGTGGAGAAGACCCACCGGCACACCAGCACGATGACGCCCAGCGCCGCGACAGCGATCAGCGGGCCCTCGAGGTAGTGGTAGCTCGATACCGGCACACCGTCAGTCTGCGCCCTCGACCGCGCTGGTGCCAGCCGGGTGCGGCGCGCCTCCACCCGTCCCGGGCGTCGCTCGCGCACCATACGCAACCAGGCGCTCTGTTCCTGCGTCTGTCTCGGGGGAGGCCACCGGGAGGAGACGCATGTCCGAGCACCAGCCCTTCGCGCTGGACCAGGTCGAGCCTGGTCGCCTGCTGCAGCTGGCCGGGCGGCTCGACGTCCATGTGGCGACCGACGCGCGCCTCGCCCTGGCTGAGGCGGTGGAGACCGGCGACGGCGACCTCATCATCGACCTGGCCCTGCTCGAGGCCCTCGATGCCACCGGGCTCGGGGTCCTCGTCGGCGCCCACCGGTGCGCGGGCCGAGCCGGACGCACTCTCGTGCTGCGCGATGTCCCCCCGCCGGTGGAGCGACTGCTCTTCCTCTCCCGCCTCGACCGGGTGCTGCACCTCGACAGCACGGACGCGGCCTGACCTTCAGTCGCCCGCAGGCATGGTCGATCATGCTGCGATGGACGGTTACTTCGCGCCGACCGCGGTGAGCGGGCCGACGCCGCCCCCCCGTGCGCCGGCGCCACGGGCCGGGCGGGTCGTGCTGCCCGTGCTCAGCGTCGCGCTGGTCCTCAGCGTCATCGCCGCGGTCGTCGCCGTACGCGGCGCCCGCGCGGCCGCCGTACCGGCTTTGCGCTCGGTGACGACGCCGGCGTCTGCCGAGGCGGGGTGGGGTCCGACCTACGTCGACACGCTCGGTCGGCCCGCGCGCTGGGACCCGTGTGCCCCGATCCACTACGTCGTGCTGTCGCGTTGGGCCCCGGCCACCGGACGTGCCGACCTCGCGGCCGCGCTCGCCCGGATCAGCGCCGTCAGCGGGCTGCGCTTCGTCGACGACGGCGACACCGACGAGATCCCGCTGCGCACGCGCGAGGCTTTCCAGCCAGAGCGTTACGGCAAGCGCTGGGCGCCGATCCTCATCGGCTGGGTGCCTCCGGCGCAGACCGATCTCGGCCTCGGCGACGGCGTGCAGGGCGTCACCATGGCGATCGCCCTGGGCGGGCGGGCCGGCGGCTCCATCGTCACCGGCCAGGTGGCGCTGGACGCCGACCGCCGGCTGCCGGGCGGCTTCGGCCCTGGGGCGACGGAGGGAGAAGTGCTGCTGCACGAGCTGGCCCACGCGGTGGGACTCGGGCACGTGCAGGACCCGACGCAGGTGATGTATCCGCAGACGACCAACAGCGAGTCGCAGTACGGCGCGGGTGACCGGGCCGGGCTGGCCGCCCTGGGCCGCGACGCGGGCTGTCTGCCGGCACCGGAGCCCCGGGCCCTCGAGGCTCCGCTGATCGACACCCGCTCCTAGACTCGGGGGACGACCTACCGAGGGACGAGCGATGAGCGAGCAGGCAGCAGTGAGCCGACCGACGCGCGACAAACCGTGGGTGATGCGCACCTATGCCGGGCACTCGTCCGCCGCCAAGAGCAACGAGCTCTACCGGACCAACCTGGCCAAGGGCCAGACCGGGCTGTCGGTCGCCTTCGACCTGCCGACGCAGACGGGCTACGACCCCGACGACGAGCTGGCTCGCGGCGAGGTCGGCAAGGTAGGTGTGCCGGTCAGCCACCTGGGCGACATGCGCGCGCTCTTCGACGCGATCCCGCTCGACACGATGAACACCTCGATGACCATCAACGCCACCGCGATGTGGCTGCTCGCGCTCTACCAGGTCGTCGCGGAGGAGCAGGGCGTCGACGCCACGGCGCTGAGCGGTACGACGCAGAACGACATCATCAAGGAGTACCTCTCCCGCGGCACCTACGTCTTCCCGCCCGGGCCTTCGCTGCGGCTGATCACCGACATGGTGGCCTACACGGTCACCGAGATCCCCAAGTGGAACCCCATCAACATCTGCAGCTATCACCTGCAGGAGGCCGGGGCCACGCCGGTGCAGGAGATCGCCTACTCGCTGTGCACCGCGATCGCCGTACTGGATGCAGCCAAGGCCTCGGGTCAGGTGCCCGAGGAGCGCTTCGGTGAGGTCTGCGCGCGCATCTCCTACTTCGTCAACGCCGGCGTGCGGTTCGTCGAGGAGATGTGCAAGATGCGCGCCTTCGGCCAGCTCTGGGACACGTTGCTCCAGGAGCGCTACGGCGTCACCGACCCCAAGCACCGCCGGTTCCGCTACGGCGTGCAGGTCAACTCGCTCGGGCTCACCGAGGCCCAGCCGGAGAACAACGTCCAGCGCATCGTCCTGGAGATGCTGGGCGTCACGCTCTCCAAGGACGCCCGCGCGCGCGCCGTACAGCTGCCGGCCTGGAACGAGGCGCTCGGGCTGCCGCGGCCGTGGGACCAGCAGTGGTCGCTCCGCCTGCAGCAGGTGCTGGCCTATGAGACCGACCTGCTGGAGTACGACGACCTGTTCACCGGGTCGGTCGTGGTCGAGGGCAAGGTCGCCGAGTTGGTCGAGCAGGTGCAGGCCGAGGTCGACCGGGTCCAGGCCTTGGGCGGCGCGGTGGCGGCAGTTGAGTCGGGCTACATGAAGAGCGCGCTGGTGACCTCGCACGCCGAACGCCGCCGCCGGATCGAGGCCGGCGAGGACATCGTCGTCGGGGTCAACAAGTTCACGACCACCGAGCCCAACCCGCTGACCAGTCACGTCGACGGCTCGATCATGGTGGTGGACCCGGCGGTCGAGCAGCACGCCGTCGATGCCCTGAAGCAGTGGAAGTCCGGTCGCGACGCTGAGGCAGTCGCCGAGTCGCTACGGGTGCTGCGCGACGCCGCCAAGACCGAGGAAAACCTGATGGTCGCCACCATCGCGTGCGCCCGCGCCGGGGTGACCACGGGGGAGTGGGCCGGGGCGTTGCGCGAGGTCTTCGGGGAGTACCGCGCCCCGACAGGCGTCGCCGGCGCGAGTGCCTCGGGGGAAGCTGGCGAGCAGCTCGCGGTCGTGCGCGAGCAGGTCCGGCGTACAGGCGAGGAGCTCGGCACCCGGCTCCGGTTCCTGGTCGGCAAGCCCGGGCTCGACGGGCACTCCAACGGCGCCGAGCAGATCGCCGTGCGCGCCCGC
>JANPHZ010000182.1:0-16978 GCA_031424715.1 Frankiaceae bacterium | reverse complement strand
GCGAGGTAGCCCTCGGGGTCGGCGAGGCCGTCCGGGTGGTCGATCCGCAGGCCGTCGACGACGCCGGACCTCACCTGGCTGACGACGAGGTCCTGGGTCGCGTCAAAGACAGCAGGGTCCTCCACTCGCACGCCGGCCAGGGTCGTCACGTCGAAGAAGCGTCGGTAGTTGAGCTCCTCGGTCCCTCGGGTCCAGTGCGCCAGCTCGTAGTGCTGCGCGGCCAGCGTTGCCGCCAGATCGCCGTCCACCAGGGTCCCCGGGGCGATCGGGACCTCGTGGTCGTAGTAGCGCAGCCGGTCTCCGTCGACCTTCAGCTCGCTCAGCACGTCACTGAGCGGCGCCCCCAGGATCGGCAGCAGCACCTTGCCCGGGCACGACGGGCTATCCCAGTCGACGTCGAACCACCCGGCGTACGGCGACGCCTGACCCTCGCGCAGGAGCGACCACCAGGCAGGGTTCTGCGACTCCGGTTCGCTGACGGCGACGTGGTTGGGCACGACGTCGAGCACGATGCCCAGACCTGCAGCACGGCAGGCCTGCACCAGTCGTTCGTGGGCGGCCGGCCCGCCGAGCTCGTCGTTGAGCCGGGTCGGGTCCACGACGTCGTAGCCGTGCGCCGATCCGGTCGCTGCCTGCAGGTAGGGCGAGCAGTAGAGGTGGGTGACCCCCAGATCGGCCAGGTAAGGGACAACGGCAGCGGCGTCGTCGAAGGTGAAGCCAGGGTGGTCGGGAGCCGGGGGGCGCAACTGGACGCGGTAGGTGGAGACCGGGATCGGTCGACCGGCAGGGGGGAGCATGCCCATCCCTAGAAGACGCGCTGCAGCACGAGGATCGACCGGGCTTCGACCGTGACGGACTGCCCGGTCTTGACCGACCGCTCCTCGGCGTCGTTCAGCAGGGGAGCGGCGGTGTCGACCACCACCTGCCACGCCTCTCCGGCGCCCAGCTCGGGCAGGGTGAAGTCGATTGCCTCGTGGTGGGCGTTGAAGAGCAGGAAGAACGAGTCGTCCTCCACCCGCTCGCCGCGCTGGTCGGGCTCGCGGATGCTCTTGCCGTTGAGGAAGACCGCGACGGAGCGGGCGAAGCCGGAGTCCCAGTCGTCCTCGGTCATCCAGTCGCCGGCGGGCGTGAACCAGCCGATGTCTTCGATCTCGGAGCCCTTGACGATCCGGCCGGAGAAGTGCCGGCGGCGGCGGAAGACGGGGTGCTCGCGGCGCAGGGTCGTCAGGCGACCGACGAAGTCGCTGAGGACGTCGTACTCGCGGGCCCGCTCCCAGTCGATCCAGGCCAGCTCGTTGTCCTGGGCGTAGACGTTGTTGTTGCCTAGCTGGGTGCGGCCCAGCTCGTCACCGTGCAGGAGCATCGGCACGCCCTGGCTCAGGATCAGCGTGGTGAGGAAGTTGCGCTTCTGCTGCTCGCGCAGCGCAATCACGTCGAGGTCGTCGGTCTCGCCCTCCACGCCGCAGTTCCAGGAGGAGTTGTGGCTCTCGCCGTCGTTGCCGCCCTCTCCGTTGGCATCGTTGTGCTTGTCGTTGTAGGAGACCAGGTCGTGCAACGTGAATCCGTCGTGCGCGGTGACGAAGTTGATCGAGGCGTAGGGGCGGCGGCCGTCGTTCTCGTAGAGGTCGGCGGAGCCGGTCAGCCGAGAGGCGAACTCGGCCAGGGTTGCTGGCTCGCCGCGCCAGAAGTCGCGCACCGTGTCGCGGTACTTGCCGTTCCACTCGGTCCACAGCGGAGGGAAGCCGCCGACGTTGTAACCACCCTCGCCGACGTCCCACGGCTCGGCGATGAGCTTGACCTGCGAGACCACCGGGTCCTGTTGGACGAGATCGAAGAACGCCGAGAGCCGGTCGACCTCGTGGAACTGGCGGGCCAGGGTCGAGGCCAGGTCGAAGCGGAAGCCGTCGACGTGCATCTCGGTGACCCAGTAGCGCAGCGAGTCCATGATGAGCTGCAGGGTGTGCGGGTGCCGCATCAGCAGCGTGTTCCCGGTGCCGGTCGTGTCGTAGTAGTGGGCCTTGTCGTCCTCGACGAGGCGGTAGTAGGCGGCGTTGTCGATGCCGCGGAAGGACAGCGTCGGTCCCAGCTGGTTGCCCTCGGCGGTGTGGTTGTAGACCACGTCGAGGATCACCTCGAGGCCCTCGGCGTGCAGCGCCTTGACCATGGCCTTGAACTCCTGCACCTGCTGGCCGCGCTGCCCGGTGGCGGCGTAGTCGGCGTGCGGCGCGAAAAAACCGATGGTGTTGTAGCCCCAGTAGTTGCGCATGCCGCGGTCGGCGAGGTGCGAGTCGTGCACGAACTGGTGCACCGGCATCAGCTCGACGGCGGTGATGCCGTGCCGCTTGTAGTGCTCGATCATCGTCGGGTGCGCGACGGCGGCGTAGGTCCCGCGGATGTCCTCGGGGATGCCGGGGTGGGTCATGGTCAGGCCCTTGACGTGCGCCTCGTAGATGACCGTCTCGTTGTACGGCGTACGCGGGCTGCGGTCGTTGTCCCAGTCGAAGAACGGGCTGATGACGACCGACTTGCTCATGTGCGGCGCGGAGTCCTCGGTGTTGAGCGAGTCCTCATCACCCCAGGTGTAGGAGAAGCAGGCCTGCGCCCAGTCGATGTCGCCCTCGACCGCCTTGGCGTAGGGGTCGAGCAAGAGCTTGCTCGGGTTGCACCGGTGGCCGTTTGCCGGGTGGTAGGGGCCGTGCACCCGGTAGCCGTAGCGCTGCCCCGGACCGATCCCGGGGAGGTAGCCGTGCCAGACGAAGGCATCCCGCTCGCGCAGCGGCACGACCGTCTCGGTGCCTTGGTCGTCGAAGAGGCAGAGCTCGACGGCCTCCGCCACCTCGGAGAACAGCGCGAAGTTGGTGCCCGTCCCGTCGTACGTCGCACCGAGGGGGTAGGGCGCGCCAGGCCAGACGCTGGTCATCGCGGGGTCGCCTCGGGGTGCGGCGGGATCGGCAGAGCAGGCACAGCGGGCTCCAAGCGTGGGGGTCACGGCTTGTCTACCCCCGTGCGCCTCAGGTCTAAGCCCGCGCGCGGTGTGCCCTGTGCCCCATCGCGGCTCGCGGCGCCCGACCGCGCGTCGCGGCGCGCAGGACGCTCGTCGCCTGCCAGACTGCGCAAGCACACGCTCACCCGAGCACGGTCGAGAGGGACGACGTGACCACGATGCGCTGCCCGTTGGGCCACCCCCCGGGTCCCCAGCCGTTCTGCCCCATCTGCGGACGCGCGACGGTGCCCGTGCCGGACGAGCCGGTGGAGGGCTTCACCGAGTCACTCGGCCCCGCCGACGCCCAGCCCGTGCGACCGCCCGAGCAGATCTTCGACATCGACGTCGAGTACGACGCCGCGCCCCCCACCCCGCCCGCCCCGCCGACACCGGTGAGCGGGCCGTCGTGGTCGGACTTCCAGGAGACTCCTGCGAGCGGATCTGCCGCGGCCGAGACCCAGCGGTTGATCGAGGAGCTGCAGGCCGGGCGCCCCGTGGTGCCCCCGACCTTCGCCACCCCTCCGGTGCCCGAGCAGCCGCCCGTGACCCAGACGTCGTGGGCCGCGGGACCGCCCACGCCGCCCACGCCGCCGGTGCCTCCGACGCCTCCCGTGCCGCCTGCTCCCGCTTCGCCGCCGACCCAGGCCTTTGAGGCGGGGGGCGTGTTCCCGCCCGGCGACGTGCCCGACTACGCGCCGCAGGCTCCGGACGAGCCGCCGACCCCTCCGGTCCCGCCCGTCCCGCCGGTCCCGCCAGTGCCCCCGGTCAGCGCGCCGTTCCCGGCCGTACCGCCGCCCCCGGCGTTCGAAGCGCCCGCACGCAGCTCAGTGCTCGACGGGTTCGACGACGTGCACGAGGAGCCCTCGCCGCGCGGTGGCCGCAGCTCCTCGCGGCTGCTGCCCCTCGTGCTGGTCGGTGTTGTGCTCTTGGCCGCGGTCTACTTCGGCGTCACCCAGCTGTTCGGCGGATCTGACGAGGGGAGCCTGGTGACCCCAACGACCGCCAGCTCGCCGCGAACCACCACCACCATCAAGCCCTCGCCGATCCCGACCTACCCGGCCGAGCAGATCGCTGCCTCGCTGAAGAACCCGCACTTCAAGCACGGCTACGACGCCGGCGTACGCCGGGCGAAGGCAGGCCCCGTCGCGGACCCGGTCGAGACCTGCCGCGCGATGGCGTTCCGCGAGCGGGCCAACGGCTATCCCTGGGGCGCCCAGGACCAGCAGGGCTGCCTGGTCGGCATCACCAGCTGATCCCGGGCTCCCGCAAGGGTTTCCTGGATCTGGTCAGCGCGGCCCGCGTGCATTGCGCAGCTCGTAGAGGGCGGCGTCTGCGCGACCGATGACGTCGTGTGCAGAGTCGGCGGGCAGTAGCTCGGCGAGCCCCACCGTGACCGAACCGTGGTGGTCGGCGTTCGCGAGAGCGATGTTGACCAGGGCGAGCCGGGTGGCGACATCTTCGCTGCTCAGGCCGGACACGGCGCAGACGAACTCATCGCCGCCGTACCGGAAGATCAGGTCGTAGGACCGCAGCTCGGCCTTGAGCGCCAGCGCGACGTCGACGAGCATGCGGTCACCCGCGGCGTGCCCTCGGCTGTCGTTGAGCTGCTTGAGGTAATCGACGTCCACGAAGGCGACGACAAGTGACTTGGCCTCACGAACCGACCTGGCGATCTCCTGCTCTAGCAGCGTCAAGCCGGTGTGCCGCAGGTAGGCCCCGGTCAGCCCGTCCAGCGCCGCGAACTCGCGCTCCGCCGCCGATGCGCCTCGATCGGCCTGGGAGGTCTCGCGGTCCAACTCAGCCCTTTGTCGCTCACGGAAGGAGGCGGCCCGGTCAGCGAGTGCGCTCTCGCGGTCCAGGTCTGCCCGGGACCGTTCGCGGGCCCCTTCTCCCCGGTCGGCGAGGGCGGTGTCGCGGTCCAGTTCAGCGTGGGTCCGTTCGTTGGCGCCTGCCCGCCTACCTTGCGCCGACCGGCTTCTGTCCTCTGCTGACAGGCGCCGGGCGAGGTCGGCTCCGGCGCTTGCTTGCGCAATGTCGCCCTCAGCCGCCTCGTCTCGTTGGGCTGCGGCATCGTCTCGCTGCGCGTCGCTGGTGTCCCGCGCGTCAGCGGCTCTGTCGCGCTGTGACGCGGCGCGGTCGCGCTCGTCGCCCGCTTCGTCGCGCAGGTCCGCGGCCTTGTCGCGGCCCCCTGCGGCGAGGTCGCGCTCATCGCCCGCCTGGTCCCGCAACGAGGCGATGCGATCACGCCGATCGCTGGCAACGTCCCGCTTGTCCGCATCCAGGTCGCGGCGGTCGCTGGCTAAGCCGCGCTCATCGCCGTTCGTTGTCACGGTGCCACGACCGTCTCCGTTGAGAGTGACACCCGCAGAATCCGGCGCCACGCTTCTGTGCCCTCAGTAGAGCACGCAACTCCGTGCGCCCGGCGTTCAAAGCCTCTCTTGGGTGGGCGATACAGGACTTGAACCTGTGACCTCTTCCGTGTCAGGGAAGCGCGCTACCAGACTGCGCCAATCGCCCGTGCGTGTGAAGTTGTGCCGCTGACCTGCTGAGCGAGAGAGGCCGGGGCGGGAATCGAACCCGCGTACAGGGCTTTGCAGGCCCTTGCCTAAGCCACTCGGCCACCCGGCCGGGGCCGGCTGAGCCGGCACCAGCGCGACGCCCGAGGGCGCCTCTCCGAGCGGACGACGGGATTCGAACCCGCGACCCCAACCTTGGCAAGGTTGTGCTCTACCAACTGAGCCACGTCCGCGTGTCGCAGGCCTGATCGCTGACCTGCTCGACGGGCCGAAACGTTAGCAGAGGCCTCAGCTCTCGGGCTGAGCCCACAGCAGCAGCGCCAGCTCCGAGTCGAGGTCGACCAGGTCGCTCTCGCTGCCGCTGGGCACGGCGACGAAGGTGCGCGTCAGGAAGTCGACGAGCTCGGGAAGCGGCAGCTCGAACAGCGCCTCCCCGGACGGGGACGACAGCCCCAGGCAGACCACCTGTGCCCCGCTCGACACCGTCGGCCAGACCTTGACGTCGCCCTCCCCGCACGGCTGAGTCACACCCTGCTCGAGCAGGCTTCGCGCGAAGGTCCACTGCACGATCTGCCCAGACGGCTGGGCCCGGCCGGACGTGTCAAAGGCCACCGTCACGGCATACGGGTCCGCGGCGTCGTACGTCAGCGTGGCCCGCACTGGCAGGGACGCGCCAGCAGCGACCACGAGCCGGAGGTCGAGGTGCGTGGTGACGCATGTCGACCCGGTCATCTGCTGCCTCCTGCGCTCGCGGAACGATGTGCACCGTTCGTCCCCGCTCACGGCCAGGTCTAACCCGCCACGTGGTCGTGGTCACCCGGTCGGGCGGGCTGGTGGGTCTGCACGGCGGTACGGTCGGCCTACCCATCCGCTGAGCGCCCCCGTGCGAACGACAGCTGTGAGGACGACCATGACGCTGCCGACCGGCGCGCCGACCGGAGCCCCTGAGCCCCGACCGGTGTCCGGGATGAGCGCGTCCACGGATGGCTTGGACGATCGCGCTCTGGTCGCTCGCGTCAGCGAGGGTGACGCCGGCGCGCTGGAGGCGCTCTACCGCCGTTATGGGCGCCCCTGCTACGGCCTGGCCCGGCGGATCCTGGCGGACGAGCAGTTCGCGCAGGACGTCGTCCAAGAGGTCTTCTTGACCCTGTGGCGGGACGCCGGACGCTTCGACACCACGCGGGGCAGCTTCTCCTCGTGGCTGCTGACCATGACCCACCACAAGGCCGTCGACGCCGTACGACGGGAAGAGAACCTCCGCAAGCGCCGAGCCTCCGCTGACGCCCTCGAAGGCCAGGAGTCCGACGTCCCGCGGGTCGAGGACGAGGTGTGGTCGCTGCTGCGGCGCAGCCGGGTCCGTGAGGCGCTGCAGACCCTGCCCGCGCCGCAGCGCGAGGCGCTGACGCTGGCCTACTTCGGCGGCTACACCCAGCGCGAGATCGCCGGTCTCACCGCCACCCCGCTCGGCACCGTCAAGACCCGGATGCTCGCGGGCATGCGCCGCCTGCGCGAAAGCCTCGACAGCATCTCCGACCACCACCAGGCCGGCTCTATCAGCGGCGCTCCGCAGCCGAGGACACAGTCATGACCGCCCTGCCGCACGTGCGCTTCGAGGAGCTGGCCGCTGGCCACGCTCTCGCGGCGCTCGAGCCGGGCGAGGAGCAGGAGTTCAGGGCCCACCTGGCTACCTGCGCCCCGTGCGAGCGAGCGCTGGCCGAGCACCTCGACACCCTTGGTCACCTCGCCTACGCCGCTGATCCGGTCGAGCTGCCGGAGAGCCTGCTCGACGGCATCCGGGCCCAGGTGCGTGCCTCGGAGCCCGTCTCGACAGACGCCTTCGACGTGCTCGCCGAGCCGGTCGATCTCGCCGCCGCTCGTCAGCGCCGGAGGCCGACAGGACAGCGCTGGGTCGGTGTCGCCGCGGCCGCAGCCCTCGTGCTGTCGCTGGGCGTCTGGAACGTCTCGCTGCAGCGCAGCCAGAGTGCGACCGAGCTGCAGGCCGCTGCGCTCACCCGGGCCGTCGAGCTGCTGGAGTCGCCCTCCACCCGCCGGGTCGCACTGTCCGACGAAGCCGGCAAACCGGTGGCCTTCGCCGTTCTGCACGGCCGGTCCAAGGTGTCGCTCGTCGTCAGCGGCTTGCCCGCCAACGACCCGAAGCGGTCGACCTACGTCCTGTGGCAGACCGGAGACGCGGGAACGCGTCCGGTCGGTGTGTTCGACGCCAAGGGCAGCCAGATCGTCGTCGTACGAGACCTGTCGCTGGTGGACGGGATGGCCTACTCGGCGTTCGCCGTCACGCACGAGAACGGGCGGAAGGCTCCGCGTGCGCCCGGCGCCCTGCCCGTCGCCAACGGGTCGCTGACGGCCTGACCGGTCGGGCACACTGAGCAGGTGAGCGACGGTCGGGACCGCGGCGTGCGGTCGAGGATGCGTCGCACCCGTGTGGGCCGGATCCTGCTCAAGTCGTTCGTGTTCGTCCTCGGCGCCGCCTTCGTGGGCCTGGGGTTGGCGCTGGCGGTCCTGCCCGGGCCGCTGACGATCCCGCCCGTGCTGGTCGGGGTCTACCTGTGGTCCACCGAGTTTGCGTGGGCGGAGCGGCTGCGCGACCGGGCGATGGCTGCCGCCCAGTCAGCCTGGGAGGCGGCTCGCCGGCGACCGGTGCGCAGCGCGGTCGCGACGCTCGCCGGACTCGCACTCGCCGGAGTCGCCATCTACGCCGCTGGGCAGGTCAACGTGCTCGCTCAGGTGCAGGACCTGCTCGGGTAGTCTGCCCAAGGATTTCCGGCTGGCTTCGTGCCCGTCGGGCGTATAGCTCAGTTGGTTAGAGCGCACGCTTCACACGCGTGAGGTCACAGGTTCGAGTCCTGTTACGCCCACCCCTCTCACCGTGGCCGTGACGGCCACCGTTGCGCGGGCCATCAGCGGTTGGCTCAGCGTTCTTGGGGCGCGCGCCGCCAGGTGGCGACGAGACCGATCACGCCCAGCGCGACCAGCGCCCCGGCCGTCGCCCAGAGCCGGGAGAGCTCGATGCCGGTGAGGGCAAGCCCCGGTACGCCGCCTTCCACGCCACCCGGTCCGGTGATCGTGCCGCCGCCGCCCGTGAAGGGGGCGGGGCTCTCCTCAGGCGTGCTCACCACACCCGGTTCCGGCGTGGGCGACAAGGTGGTGGAGACGGCGGTCGGCAAGGCCACCGCGGTCGGGTCGGCAACCGGACTGGTTGAGCTGCTCGGGGTTGCTGTGCTTGAGGGGCTCACGCTCGCTGACGGGCTGGCGCTGGCGGTCGCGGTGGGGGTGGGGGTGGCGCTCGCGCTGGTGCTGGGGGAGGGGCTAGCGCTGGCACTGGGGCTAGGGGAGGCACTAGCGCTGGCACTCACGCTGGGGCTGACGGACGCACTCGGGCTCGGGGAGGCCGCCGCCCGGGTGCGCACTGTGGAGCTGCCGAAGGCGCTCACAGCGTTGTCAGGGTTGCCCACCTGCGTGGCGCCGGCCGTGACGGTGTCGATCAGGGCGGTCCCTGCCGCTGGGCTGAACGCCGCCAGGGTGAAGTCGCAGGTGAAGGATGCGCCCGCTGCCAGGGTGGCTGGTGGAGCCACCGCGCAGGTCAGGGCGCTGACGACGGCACCCACGGTGTCCGTGAGCAACGTCATCTGCACCGTCACCGCGCTCGTGTTAGTCACGACGGCGCGGAAGGGCACGCTGAGGCCCGGCGCCGCAACGGTCTCGTCCTGGTTGTAGGAGCTATCGCCATCGGCGTCGTTGGTCTTGGTGACCGTGAGACTCAACCGCGGGACGGCGGCGCAGCCGTTACCCCAGATGGCCCGGCCCGCCGCGTCCCAGTTCAGCCCGGGGAAGTGCTGCGGGCCGTTCGCATCGACGTAGTCGAACTCCGGGATGATGTCGCCCCAGGCGAGGTGTAGGGCCTTGAGGTTGACGTTCCACAGCGGGCCGGTGTGCGCTCCGTGACCGCTGAGGTCGCCGTCTGCGGCGGGCTCCTGCTGCACGTAGGGGTTGGCGTTGGAGTTGGTGGCGTGGCAGATCGTCACCTTGTCCTGCACCGCGAACGCGACGGCGCCACCGGAGAGGGCGACCAGGCCAGCGAGAGCCAGCACGCCGCACCACACCTGTAACTGACTGCGCGGCTTGCGATGCTTCACAACCGGCAATTCTGGTGTCGTGCCAGCGGTGCTGGCATGACACGTAGGTACTGCACGGCGAGCCCATCCGGCTCAGGTCGGCATGATCAGTTGGGACGGGTTCAGCCGAGGGCGAGGAACCTCGGCGCCTTCACGCGCATGGTCGAGAACGCCCGGTTGCCGGTGGCGTTGTACTGCGCGACCCGGACCGACCCGTCGGAGTAGACAGCGGTGACATAGGCGACGTGTCCGTATTCGCCCGCCGAGAACCGGCCGCTTGGAGCGCTGGCGCCCGGGGGGTAGTAGGCGGATGCCTCGCCGACGTTCCAGTGCGCCACGCTGCCGACCGTGGCCCGACTCGTCACGACCCGACCGAGCCGGCGGGCCGTGTCGTCCCAGTTGCTCGCGCTTCCCCAGCCATCGCGGCTCTGCGAGAGCGGGCGGCCTGCGCGAGACAGCCGCCAGGCCACATAGCTGACGCACTGGCGCTGCGTGAAGCCCCAAGCGTCGGGGACGTTGGCGGTGGCGCCGGCGTAGGGGTAGCCATCGCTCGCGCTCGCCGACGTCGCGCGACTGGTCCGTGCCGCGGGGGAAGGGGAGGGGGCGGGAGCGACGCTCCGAGCGACGGTGCGTGGTGTCGCCGCCGTCGCCGTGCGCGGTGCGGTGGCGCGCGGTGCGGCCTTCGGCAGCACCCGCCGACCCAGCCACACCGAGGCGGGGCTCACCACCTGCGGCGGCGCGATCTCCTGGGCGACCAGGGCTGCGGTGGCGTCCACGCGAGCCAGCGACGGCACCGGGGTCCCGGTCTGGGCCACGGGGTCCCCACCGGTCGGCGCGAGGCACCCGGTGAGGACAGCGAGCCCAGCGGCAGACAGAGAGATGTAGCGGAGGGTGACGATGGCAGGCTCCTTGAGAAGGGACTGCCCCGTGTTTCGACAACTCTGCGTCACCCCTTGACGCTGAGTGCGTGCCCTTCTGGTCGCGACGGGACCGAGGAGTTCGGTCCGGGAGGCTTCATCCGCTTATCCGCGGGTAGCACAGCGACTATGAACTTTCTCCTGTGGATCGTCGCGGCCATCATCGGGATCATCGGCGTCGTCAAGCTGCTGAGCGGGGCGATCATCCTGGGCATCGTGCTCATCGTGGTCGCGTTCCTCGTCGGCCCCGGCGGCTACTCGGTCTTCAAGGGCCGCAGCGCGACCTGACGGGCGGGAATCACCCGGGTTGGTCGGTGTTGGACTGTCCGTTGGACAGACCAACCCGCTGACCCGAGGAGAAGCCATGCCCACACGTTCGTCTCGTACCGCCTGGACCGGCGGGCTCATGGACGGGTCCGGCCAGGTGGAGCTCACCAGCAGCGGGGTCGGCACCTACTCGGTCGACTTTCCCAAGCGCACCGCTGACTCCTCCCCGGGCACCACCAGCCCGGAGGAGCTCATCGCCGCGGCGCACTCGTCCTGCTTCGCCATGTCGATCTCGAATGAGATCGCCCAGGCCGGCGGCACCCCGCACAGCGTCGAGGTCACGGCTGACGTGACCATCGGGCCGGACGCCAAAAACGGCGGCTTTGGCCTGTCCGTGAGAATCAGGGCCGTGGTCGAGGCCGAGGGGCTCGACGACGAGGCGTTTGCCCAGGCAGGCAAGGCGGCTGAGCTCGGCTGCCCGGTCAGCAAGGCGTTGTCCTCGATCGACGTCAGCACCGAGGTCGTGCGGGCCTGACGGAGCGCGCTTACTGCTGCGACGGGGGCGGGCGGCGTCGATAGGCTCGACGCATCCCGTCCCTCGTGCTGTCAGGAGCTCCGCGTGTCCGCCCCCGAGCAGGTCCCGCCCGTCCTTGTCGATGCCGGGGACGCGGGTCGGACTGCCGGCGAGGTGCTCAAGGACGCCGGCATCCGCGACTGCGCCGTCGTACGGCTCGCGGGGGAGCTCAAGGACCTCTCTCACGTCGTCGCGGCCGGCGACCTGCTCGAGCCGGTGGCCTACAGCTCGCCGGACGGGCTCATGGTGCTGCGCCACTCCGCGGCGCACGTGCTGGCGCAGGCGGTGCAGGACCTCTTCCCCGGGACGCTGCTCGGCATCGGGCCGCCTATCACGGACGGCTTCTACTACGACTTCTTGCCCGAGCGCCCCTTCACGCCCGAGGACCTCACGGCGATCGAGAAGCGGATGGGGCAGATCGTCCAGCAGCGCCAGCGCTTCTCGCGCCGTGTCGTGTCCGAGGACGAGGCCCGTATCGAGCTGGCAGACGAGAAGTTCAAGCTCGAGCTGATCGGGCTGAAAGGAGCCGGTGACGCCGGCGAGAGCGTCGAGGTCGGCGGCGCGGAACTGACGATCTACGACAACCTCGTGGGTGACGACCTCGCCTGGAAAGACCTGTGCCGCGGCCCCCACCTGCCCACGACCCGCGACATTCCGGCCTTCACGATCATGCGGTCCGCGGCGGCCTACTGGCGTGGCGACCAGGCCAACGAGCAGCTGCAGCGCATCTACGGCACCGCATGGGCGAGCAAGGACGACCTCAAGGCCCATCTGCACCGGCTGGAGGAGGCCGAGAAGCGCGACCACCGGCGGCTGGGCGTCGAGCTCGACCTGTTCTCCTTCCCCGACGAGATCGGCTCGGGCCTGGCGGTCTTCCACCCCAAGGGCGGGGTGCTCAAGCGCGAGATGGAGGACTACGTCCGGCGCCGGCACATCGAAGAGGGCTTCGAGTACGTCGGCACCCCGCACATCTCCAAGCAGGGGCTGTTCGAGACGTCGGGGCACCTGCCCTACTACGCCGACACGATGTTCCCGCCCATGCAGATGGAGGGCAGCGACTACTACCTCAAGGCCATGAACTGCCCGATGCACAACCTGATCTACCGCTCCCGCGGCCGGTCCTACCGCGACCTGCCGCTGCGCCTGTTCGAGTTCGGGTCGGTCTACCGCTACGAGCCGTCCGGCGTCATCCACGGGTTGACCCGGGTGCGCGGCTTCGCGCAGGACGACTCGCACTCCTACTGCACGACCGAGCAGGCGCCTGACGAGGTCAAGCACCTGCTGACCTTCATCCTCGGCCTGCTCAGCGACTTCGGGTTGTCCGACTACTACCTCGAGCTGTCCACCCGCGACGACTCCAAGCCCGACAAGTTCGTCGGGACCGATGAGGACTGGGCCTCGGCGACGGCGGTGCTGGAGCAGTGTGCGAAGGACACCGGTCTCGAGCTGGTCGCGGACCCCGGCGGTGCGGCCTTCTACGGCCCCAAGATCTCCGTCCAGGCCCGCGACGCCATCGGCCGCACCTGGCAGATGTCGACGGTGCAGTACGACTTCAACCAGCCCAAGGGCTTTGCGCTGGAGTACCAAGCCTCCGACGGCAGCCGCCAGCAGCCGGTGATGATCCACGCGGCCAAGTTCGGCTCGATCGAGCGCTTCATCGGCGTTCTCGTCGAGCACTACGCCGGCGCGTTCCCGGCCTGGCTGTCGCCGGTTCAGGTGGTGGGCATCCCGGTGCACAGCGACTACGACGGCTACCTGCTGGACGTCGCCAAGACGTTGCGCAGCAAGGGGATCCGTGTCGACGTGGACACCTCCGACGACCGGATGCAGAAGAAGATCCGCAACGCGCAGAAGCAGAAGGTCCCGTTCATGCTCATTGCGGGCGCCGACGACATCGGCGCCGGCGCCGTGAGCTTCCGCTTCCGTGACGGGACCCAGGACAACGGGGTGCCGGTGGACGACGCGGTCGAGCGGATCGTGGCCGCGGTGCGAGACCGCGCCTGATGGAGCAGCAGGAGCAGGCCGGCGCCGGGCTGCGCGATGCGTTCTCGCGGCTCTACACCCCGCACCGGATGGCCTACATCCGCGGTGAGGGCAAGGACGGCTGCCCCTTCTGCGACATCCCGGAGTTGCCCGATGAAGAGGGGCTGGTCGTCGCGCGAGGTGAGGGCTGCTTCGTGGTGCTCAACCTCTACCCCTACAACTCAGGCCACCTGATGGTCGTGCCCTACCGCCACGTCGCCGACTACGACGAGCTGACCGGGCCGGAGGTGGGGGAGCTCGCAGCCTTGACCCAGCACGCCCTGCGCGCCATCCGGCACGCGAGCGGCGCCCAGGGCTTCAACGTCGGGATGAACCTCGGGGGAGTCGCCGGTGCGGGCATCGCTGCGCACCTGCACCAGCACGTCGTTCCGCGATGGGGCGGCGACACCAACTTCATGCCGGTGATCGGCCACACCAAGGTGTTGCCGCAGCTGCTGCCCGAGACGCGAGACCTGCTGGCCAAGGCGTGGACGCAGGTCTGACCGCAGGGGTCAGTGACGCCGTACGACAGGGGAAGGCACGGCGGCCGGCCGCACGACGACCGGTCGCACCGCGGCAAGGCTCGCCCGCACCATCCGGAGCACCCGTGGGCGTGGCACCACGGCGGGGTGCACGGCGACAGCGATGCTCATGGCGGTCATGCGGTGAGGATCGGCGCGCGGCGCGGGCTTCTTGAGCTCAGCGCCCCGGTGCCGGGTCGCCGGGCTCGTGCCGCAGGTAGCGGCGCACGCACGTGCCGGTCCCGTGCGTCAGGGCCCGCAGCTCCGAGGCGTACCGCAGCAGCGCCAGCTCGGGAACCTCCGCATGGATGACGGTGCGGTCCTCGTGCTCACCGACCGGCTCGCTCCCCGTCACCCTGGCCCGCCGACCGGACAGGTCACTCATCACGGTCCCGACGAAGGCCGCAGGCACCGTGACCTCCAGTCGCGACACGGGTCCGAGCGTCACCGTCCCGGCCGCCGCCGCCTCGCGCACGGCGAGTGCTCCCGCCGACTGGAAGGCCGCGTCCGAGGAGTCGACGGAGTGAGACTTGCCGTCCAGCAGGCGGATCCGTACGTCGACGAGGGGCCGGCCGTCGTGGACGCCCGCCGCCAGCTGGGCGCGGGCGCCCTTCTCGACGCTGGCGACGTACTGCGTCGGCACCGCCCCGCCGACGACCTCGGAGCTGAACTCGATGCCCGCGCCCGTGGGCAGCGGGCTGAGCTCGGCGACGACCACCGCGAACTGCCCGTGTCCGCCCGACTGCTTGACGTGGCGGGCCGTCACGGTGACCGCCGTCGGCAGCGTCTCCCGCAGGGCGACCTTCACCTCGACGGTGTCGACCGCGACGCCGTAGCGGTGGCGCAGCCGGTCCAGGAGCACCTCGGCGTGCGCCTCACCGATGCACCACAGCAGCAGCTGCCCGGTGTCACTGACCCGCTCGACCCGGACGGTCGGGTCCTCGGCCACCAGCCGGGACAGCGCGCCGCCGAGTCGGTCCTCGTCGGCATGCGACTGAGCCACGACGGCAACGGGCAGCTGGGGCTCCGGCAGCGACCAGGGCTCGACGAGCAGGGGATCCTCGGGGGCCGAGAGCGTGTCCCCAGTCTCGGCGGCCGTGAGCTTGGCGACGGCACAGATGTCGCCGGCCGGGCAGGAGGCCACCGTCCGCAGGGTCGCGCCCAACGGCGACGAGAGCGCACCGACCCGCTGGTCGACGTCGTGGTCGGGGTGGCCGCGATCCGCACCTCCGTGGCCGGAGACGTGCAGCGGCTGGTCAGGTCGCAGCGTGCCGGAGAAGACGCGAACCAGGGAGATGCGCCCGAGGTAGGGGTCGCTGTCGGTCTTGACGACCTCGGCGACCAGGGGTCCGTCCGGGTCGCAGGTCACCGGCTCGGCGGGTGACCCGTCGGGCCGGGCGACGGTCGGGCACGGGTGCTCGAGCGGACTGGGGAAGGCGCGGGTCAGCACCTCGAGGAGCTCGTCGGTGCCGACGCCGCTGAGCGGAGCCAGGGGGAGGACGGGGTGGAACGTCCCGCGCGCGACGGCGGTCTCGAGGTCGCGGATCAGCACAGCCTGGTCGAGTGGCTCCCCGGCGAGGTAGCGGTCCATGAGCGACTCGTCCTCGCTCTCGGCGATGATCCCCTCGATCAAGGCCGACCGCAGCGTCTCGATCAGCGGGAGGTGCTGGGGGTCGGGGTCGCGCTCGACGCGCTCACCCGAGGACCAGTCGTAGACGCGCTGCGAGAGCAGGCCGATCAGCCCGGCCACCGACTCGTCATCGGCGTGCATGGGCAGGTAGAGCGGCTGCACCCCGTCGCCGAAGACCCGCTGCGCGACGGCGACCGACTCGTCGAAGTCGGCCCGTGGCCGATCGAGCTGGCTGACCACTACTGCCCTGGGCAGTCCGACGGTCGCGCACTCCTCCCACAGCGAGGCCGTCAGGGCATCGAGGCCCGCCGCGGCGGACAGCACGAACAGCGCGGCGTCGGCGGCCCGCAGCCCGGCCCGCAGCTCACCGACGAAGTCGGGATGGCCGGGGGTGTCGAGCAGCGTGACCTTCACGCCGTCGTGCTCGAGCGACGCTGCGGACAGGAACACCGAGCGCTGCTGGCGGACCTCGATCTCGGCGCTGTCGCAGACGGTGTTGCCGGTCGCCACCGAACCCGCGCGGGACAGCACCCCGCAACGGGCCAGCAACGTCTCGACAAGGGTCGTCTTGCCTGCCCCGCTGGGGCCGACGAGGACGACGTTGCGCACCTGCGCGGCGGGCCGGGGTGCCGGAACGGCGCCACCCTCGCGAGACGCTGCGCCCGACATGACTCCTCCTGCTGCTCGCCTGGGGGTCCCGCGGGTGCGGACCACTAGGGTCCAAAGCGACCGAGCACCACTGTCCCACTGCGCGAACGGATGTCGATGCTCAACCTGCGTCCGGCCGTCGGCCGGGTCGTCGCGCCCCTGGCGACCAGGCTCCTGCGCGTCGGCGTGACCCCGGACATGGTGACCGTCGCGGGCACGGTCGTCGCCGTCACCGGAGCGCTCGTCTTCTTCTCCCGCGGCCAGTTCTTCGTGGGCACCGTCGTGGTCACCCTCGCGGTGCTCACCGACGCGCTGGACGGGGCGATGGCCCGGCTGCGCGGGGTGTCCAGTTCGTGGGGTGCCTTTCTCGACTCGACGATGGACCGCATCGCCGACGCGGCGATCTTCTGCGCGCTGGCGATCTGGTACGCCGGTCCCGGCGACAGCGACGTCCTGCTGGCGGTCTCGCTCTTCTGCCTGGTCTCCGGAGCGGTGACCTCCTATGCCAAGGCACGCGCCGAGGGCCTGGGGATGACCTGCAACGTCGGGATCGCCGAGCGGTTGGAACGGCTCATCGCCGTCCTGGCCGGCACGCTGCTGGCTGGGCTGGGCATCGCCGCCGGGCTGGCGGTCGCTCTGTGGCTGCTCGCTGCCGCGTCTGCCGTCACGGTGGCGCAGCGGCTGCGCGAGGTGCGCCGGCAGACCCACGGACCGACGGTGGCCGGCTAGGTGGTCGCTGCAGTGCTCCGGCGCGCCGCCGAGTCGGT
>JANPHZ010000181.1:0-8462 GCA_031424715.1 Frankiaceae bacterium | reverse complement strand
CCCACCCAGCGCCGGGCCCGCCGGTCCCGCGCTCTGCAGCCGGTCCCCGCCCAGCCTGTTGCGCCGCCGGAGCAGGACGTCGAGCCCGGCCAGGCGTTCCACGACTGGACGCCCTGGTCCTCGGCGATGGCCGCCAACGCCTGACCAGGGCTGGGCTCAGGCGGTCTCCGCCGCGAGCCCAGCCTCGCCACTGTGCGCCAGCCGTCCGGTCACGAGCGTCGCGACGCTGCGCGCCGCCGGCGCCCGCAGGGCATCGGCCAGCGAGGTGACCAGGTCGACCGTGCGGGCCAGCTCATCGACCTCACGGCGCAGGAACGGCGGGCCTTCCCGGCGTACGGCGATCAGGGCCAGGTCACAGCGGGGCAGCGGGGCGCTGACGGCGCTGCCCACCGGGTGGGTGAAGGCCAGCGCCCGCGGGAAGTCGCCGGGCAGCGAGGGCAGCGGGGTCGGCGCGCCGGCGCTGGCGTAGAGCAACCGGGCGGTCGTGCCGCGCAGCGCGATGGCCGCCCAGTCGGCGTTGAGCAGGCCGGGCACGAGATCGGCCAGCGTCTCGACGGCGCGCTGGGGCTGCCACAGCACCTGGGTGAGCAGGTCGATCGCGGCGTTCTCCTCGGGCACGGTGGCGACCCGGCGCACCCCGAGGACCCGCGACCCGCGCACCCCGAGCAGCGGCTCGCCGACGACCCCGATCGCCGCGACGTCGGTGTCGTGCGGCCAGGCCAGCAGGAAGTCGTCGATCGCGCGACCGGCACTGCGGTCGGTCACCTGCACCGACAGCACGTCAGCGCCCGCACGGGCGAGCGCGTGGGTCAGCTCGGCCAGCGTGCCGGTCTCGTCCCGGATCTCGACGCGCACATGCACAGGCATGTCCCCACGGTGCCGGGCAGGTGTTGCCGACCGATGACACCGCCGTGTCGAGGCCGCAAACGGTTGTCGGCCGAGCAGAGGGGGCTCAGCCCAGCCGGGTGAGCTCGACCCGCACGCCCAGCGCCTGGGCGCCCGTGCCGGAGTAGACGCCCTTGAGCGGGGTCACGTCGCCGTACTCCCGGCCTCGAGCGACCACGACGTGCCGCTCGCCGGCGGGCACGTCGTTGGTCGGGTCGAACGCCCACCACTGCCCGAGCCACACCTCGACCCAGGCATGGCTCTCGCCGACCACGGTGACGCCCACCTCCGCCTCGGGGCCAGGGTGGAGGTAGCCGGACACGTAGCGCGCGGGCACGCCGATCTCACGCAGCAGGGCCAGGCTGACGTGGGCGATGTCCTGGCAGACACCGCTGCCCAGGTGCCAGGCATCGCGGGCTGAGGTCTGCACCCCCGTCGAGCCGGTCACGTAGTCGACGTGCGAGCGCACATAGCCCGTCACCGCACGCACGGCGTCGTACGGCGCCAACCCGGCGGCGAGCTGGTGCGCCATCGCGGCCATCTCGGGGTCGGGCTCGGTGCGCGGCGTCGGAGTCAGCAGCTCGAGGAAGCGATCGCGCTGCGCCCCGGCCTGCAGCGCCGGCCAGTCGCACGGGTCGGTCGGAGCGTCGCGTCCCGCCGCGGTCTCGACCACGGAGTCGACCGCCACCTCGAGCTCAACGTGCGGCTGCTGGACGTCGAACGCGATGACCTGGGTGCCCCAGTAGTCCCAGTAGCGGTACTGCCGGGCATGCGGGGTCGTGCGCAGCAGTGACTCGATCGTCGTCTGCTCCGGGCCGGTCTGCGGGGTCAGCCGCGCCTCGTTGTACGACGACACGACCTCGTCGGTGTAGCGATAGCCGGTCGAGTGCCGGACCTGCAGCCGCCAGGTCATCCGACGTCCAGAGCCCAGGCCGTGGACGGGGCGTGGTGGAAGTAGCGCTCCACCATGGCGTCCCCGACCTGCGCGCAGGTGCTCTGCAGGTCGGTGAGCAGGGACGGCAGGTCATCCAGTAGCCGGTCCGGTCGGCGGAACTCGAGCCCGGTCCTGGCCCGGCCGATCAGGCGCCGCCCCTCGTCGTCGACGCCGGTGCGCGACACGATCGGCCCCAGGTCGGACAGGCACGACTCGGCGAGCGACAGCGAGGCGTACATCGACCGCGGGAACAAGCGGTCAAGGATCAAGAACTCCAGCACCCGCTCGGGTTCGACGGCCGCGCGGTAGGTGCGCAGGTAGGCCTCGTAGGCGCTGCAGCACTGCAGCAGCTCGACCCAGGCCCGACCTGACCCGCGGCCGCTGCGCAGCCAGAGCAGCCGGGCCGTCATGTCCACGCGTTCCAGTGAACGGCCCAGCATGAGGAAGCGCCAGCCGTCGTCGCGCGGCATGGTGCCGTTGATGAGCCCGGACACCGTCGCGGACCGGTCGCGCACGTAGCGCAAAAAGCCATGCGGGCCAAGGCGTTTCGCCGCCGCTTCCTGCGAGGCCAGCGAGTGGTAGGTCGCGTTCAGGCACTCCCAGAGCTCGCTCGACAACGCCTCGCGCACGCCGCGCGCGTTTTCACGCGCGGCGGTGAGTGCTCCGGCGATGCTGCTGGTGCCCTCCCGCTCGAAGGCGAGCAGTCGCGTCGTCGTACGAGCGTCGAGGATCGCTCCGTCCTCGACCAGGGAGCCGAGGCCCATGACCTGCAGCACCTCACGACAGGCCAGTCCCTCGTCGACCCACGGGTCTTCGAGCATCGCCTGCAGGTGCACGTCGAGCAGGCGTGAGGTGTCCTCGGCGCGTTCGACGTAGCGACCGATCCAGTAGAGCGACTCGGCCACCCGGCTGAGCATCACTGCTGCTGGTCCTGGAACGCGGGGCCCTCGCGCAGCGCTGCCCCGGCCGGCGCCGACTGCGGCGCCTCCTGGAGGGGCGGCGGCAGGGCCGGCTCGGTCGGCATCTCTGCGCCGGCCAGCACCCAGGTGTCCTTGCTGCCGCCGCCCTGACTGCTGTTGACGACGAGGCTCCCCTCCGGCAGCGCGACCCGGGTCAGACCGCCGGGCAGCACCCACACCCGCTCGCCGTCGTTGACCGCGAACGGGCGGAGGTCGACGTGCCGCGCCCGCAGCCGATCACCGCTGTGGGTCGGACAGGTGGACAGCTGCAGCACCTCCTGGGCGATCCAGCCGCGCGGGTCAGCGCGCACGACCTCTGGCAGCGCCTCGAGGGTGGCGTCGTCGGCGTGCGGCCCGATGACCAGGCCCTTGCCGCCTGAGCCGTCGACCGGCTTCCACACCAGCTGGTCGACCCGGGCCAGCGCGCTCTCGAGCACCCCCGGGTCGTCCAGCCGGTACGTGTCGACGTTGGGCAGCACGGTCTTCTCGCCGAGGTAGTAGTCGATGAGCTCGGGGACGTAGGTGTAGATCAGCTTGTCGTCGGCGACGCCGTTGCCGACGGCGTTGGCGATGGTCACCGTGCCGCTGCGCGCCGCGTTGACCAGCCCGGGACAGCCCACGACGCTGTCGGTGCGAAAGTGCAGCGGGTCCAGGAACTCGTCGTCCACTCGGCGGTAGAGCACGTCGACGCGCTGCACCCCCGCGGTCGTGCGCATCGACACCTCACCATCGCGACAGGTGAGATCGCGGCCCTCCACGAGCTGCACCCCCATCGACCGCGCCAGCAGGCTGTGCTCGAAGTAGGCGGAGTTGTAGATGCCCGGCGTCAGCACGACGACGGTCGGGTCGTTGACCCCGGCCGGTGCGGCTGCGCGGAGCGCGCTCAGCAGCCGCGACGGGTACTCCGCCACCGGGCGAACCCGGTGGGCGGCCAGCAGCTCGGGGAAGGTCCGCGCCATGGCTCGACGGTTCTCCAGAACATAGCTGACCCCAGACGGCGTACGAAGGTTGTCCTCGAGGACGCGCAGCACTCCCGCGGTGTCTCGCACGAGGTCGATGCCCGCGACGTGCACCCGCACCCCGTTGGCCGGCTTGATCCCGTACGACGCACGGCAAAAACCCGTGCTGCTGACGATGACTGAACGCGGGAGCACCCCGTCCTCGAGCACCTGCGCGCCATCGGCGAGGTCCGCGAGCAGGCACTCCAGGGCCTTGACGCGCTGCCGCACGCCCCGCTCGACGTGCTCCCACTCCTGCGCGTCGACGAGGCGTGGGACGAGGTCGAGCGGGAACGGCCGCTCCTCGCCGGACAGGCTGAACGTGATGCCCTGGTCGCGAAACGCCCGATCGAGGGTGGCAGACCTGCCCTGTAGCTCCTCGGTGGACAGCGTCGAGAGCACCTCGTGCAGGGCCTTGGCCGCGTCGCGCGGTTGCCCGTCGGGCTGGATCATCTCGTCCCAGGCCGGACCGACGCGGTATCCGTCGAAGAGGTCGGCCATGCGTGAACGTTAAGACCCGGACATGTCAGTCGTGTTGCGCGCACGTGGCCCGGTGCACCGGGACGACACGGGGGTCAGGCAGCCAGCTCAGGCAGCGAGGGGCGTCGACTCCAGCAGCCGGGAGGTCTCCAGCCGCCCGACGGCCGGTCCGCTGAACGCGCCCGAGGTCGGCGGCACGTCGCGGTAGTCGCGACCCACGGCGATGGTGAGGTAGCGACCGTCCGCCCGCCGGCCGTGGCAGGGATCGAAGGCGACGGCGACCCCGTCGCTGTCCAGGACCTCGGTCCACGCGTGGGTCCCGCCCTGACCGACGAGGTGACCCGACACGTAGCGCGCAGCGATGCCGACCGAGCGGCACAGCGCGAGCATCAGGTGCGCCTGGTCCTGACAGACCCCGGTGCCCACGGCCAGCGCCTGCGCGGCGGTCGTGTCGACGTCGGTCGCGCCGAACCCGTAGGCGATGCGCTGCTGCACCAGGCTGCAGAAGGCGTCGGCCGTGGCGAGCACATCACCCGGCACCGCGTGCTCGGCGGCCAGTGCTCGGATCGCCGCGTCGGGCTCGGTCAGCGCGCTCGGGCGGCGCAGCCGGGCGAGCACCGCAGCAGCCACGGGGCGGTGCCACGGCGCGACCAGCGGGCTGCCCCGGTCGACCGTCAGCGACACCGTGAGGGCGAGCTCCGGGGGCACCTGGGCCAGGCGCACCACGCAGTGCCGGTTGCCGAAGTCGTCGCGGTGCCAGCGCACGTCCGCAGAGGACTCGGACACCTCGACGGTGCCCGACACCAGCCGCTGGTCGCCGTGCAGCGTCGGCGGCACGACGACGAGCCGGTGCACGAGGTCCCAGGCCGGCCCGTCGTAGCGGTAGGTGAACCGCTGCTCCAGCCGGTAGCGCGCCAGGATCGCCTCGCCCAGGCGGGCGGGCTGCAGGGCGCTGCGGTCGGCGTTCATGTGAGCACCTCGTCGGCCCAGACCGTCATTCCCTTGAGGGTTGCCGCGCCGTACGTCGTGACCATGGCGACGTCGACGGCGTCGCGGCCCCGCCCGATCACCACGCGGCCGATCCGGTGGGCGTTGTTGCGCGGGTCGAAGGTCCACCAGCGGCCGTCCAGCCACACCTCCATCCAGGCGGCGAAGTCCATCAGGCCCGGGTCGATCACGTTCTCGATGTCGGGCAGGTAGCCGAACACGTAGCGGGCAGGGATGTTGAGGGCTCGGCAGAAGCTGATGGCCAGGTGCGCGTAGTCACGGCAGACCCCCTTGCCGGCCGTGAAGGCGTCCACCGCGGTGTACGTCGGCGAGCTCGTGCCGTAACCAAAAGCCAGGTGCCCGTGGACCATGTCGACGACGGCCTGCACCCGCTCCCACCCAGGCGGGACGGCGCCGAAGCGGTTCCAGGCCTCGTCGGCCAGCACGTCAGAGAGGCAGAACCGGCTCGGCAGCAGGTAGAGCAGCACGTCGTCGGGGACGTCCGCGATGGGCACCTGCCCTGCGCTGGGGTCGACGTCGTCTGCGGTTCTGGGCACCTCGAAGGTCGCGTCGTAGCGCAGCGAGAACGGTCCCGGCTGCACCTGCAGCCGCGAGCAGGTGTTGCCGAACGTGTCGCGATAGACCTGGTGCTCCCCGCCCGGCACGAACGACAGCAACTCGCTGAGCGCCCTCTGCCGCGGCTCGTCCCTGGGCTCCACCTGGAAGACGGCAGCCACCTGCGCCGGCACGTCGAAGGCGAAGTCACAGCCCACGCGCACCTGCGTCAGGGCGACCGGACTCGTCATGGCCAGAGCATGCCGTCGGTGCGTTTCCAGGCGGTTACGCCGCGCCGACCGCCGCTGCACCGATCCCGTCCCGCTTTACGGATCAAGCCGCGCCGTCCGGCGCCCCCACACGCTCACGCCCGTGCGCGTTGATCCGTACAGCAGCCGGGGGCGCCCGGTGCGCCGCGGGCTCATGCGCGTCAGCCGAGGTAGAGGAAGCCGTAGGCCTCGTCGCGGAACGGCACGCCGGCAGCCTCGAGCGCGGTGTCCCAGTCGCCGGTGCAGGTGGGGTCCGCGCCCTCCATCCCGTGGTCAGCGGTCAGCAGGATCACGGTGTCGTCGAGCAACCCCCGCCCTTCGACGAGGTCGAGCCACACCCCCAGCCGCCGATCGGCGTCGCGCAGCGCGTCGCGCGCGATCGGCGAGCCCGGGCCACCGGCGTGGTGCCCGGAGTCGGTCAGCGTGGTGTTCCACCAGGTCAGCCGCGGCGGTGTCCCCTCGCGCCACAGCGTGAGCACCTGCTCGAGCCCGGCGGCGTCGACTTGTGTGGCCCACGCGTAGTCGGCGTTGCCGCGCACGTGCTCCTGCGAGGCGTGCGGGTCGGCATCGGGAGCCGGCAGCCAGTCCGACAGCGAGCCCGTCCCGGCCCGACCTGTCTCGCGGATCAGCGCGAAGGTGGAGTACGTCGCACCGCGGTCCACGGGCTCGTTGACGCAGGCGGACGCGGCCCCGGCGGGCAACCGCTCGAAGACCGTCTCGACGCCGGGCCGCAGCCACTGCAGGGCGCTGTGCCAGTTGGCGGAGGAGTTGGGCACGACCTGCTCGCCGATCTCGCGGTCGTAGAAGGCGTTGTTGACGATGCCGTGCCGGCCGGGCCCGACCCCGGTCAGCGCGCTGGTGTGGTTGACCAGGGTCACGCTCGGGAACTCCGCGATCGCACCGCCCCGGAACGCGCAGCCCCGCTCGAGTAGCCGGGCGACGTTCGGCAGCTCGCCGGCAGCGGTCAGTGCCAGCAGGTCGGCGCACTGCGCGCCGTCCCAGAGCAGGCCGACGACGTGGGGAGCCTCCGGCTCGACCGCCTCGATCGGCCGCCCCTCCATCGCTCGGAGGTGTCCACCCGAAAGGCGGGCAAGGGTCGCGCCGACATCGACGGTGCGCGCCACCTTGTCGACGAGGCCGCGCAGGGTGACGCCCGGGCCGCTGAGCAGCAGCGGCGCCCGCGACTGCAGCCCGTTGAGCGAGCCGTGCTCGCCGAGGTGCCCGCCGCGCTCCCCCCAGAAGTGCGCGCCGGTGTGCACGACCGCGAGGTCGGGGGCACGGGGGTCGGAGAAGAGCGACTGCAGGCGTACGGCGGCGTAGGGGTAGCAGGTCGTCGCGTCCGACATCGGGTCCTGGTCGAGGATCGGGTCGCGGCCGGCCAGCAGGGTCGGTGCGCCGTCCGGGCGCAGGGCGACGTGGCCTCGGGCGTCGGCGACGTGCACCAGGCCCTTCTCGAGCCAGCAGACGAGCGCGACGACGTGAGCCAGCCCCGGGTCGAGCAGGACGTCGAGTGCACGATCGCGCAGGTAGGGGTCCTGTCCGGGTACGACGACGGCGCCGGCCGCCGCACCGTGGTCTCGCGAGGGCAGGGGCACCGGCAAAGCCTAGAAGCAGTCCGGACAGGCCGGACATGGCACTGCCCCGACACCCGGGGCGGGTGGCGGGGCAGTGGTTGGAGCGGTCGGGCCGTCAGCGGCGGACGTAGCAGCCGCGGTCTGCGGCCAGCTCGTCGCGCCGCGTCCGGGGACGGGCGGCGGCGACGCGGGCGGCCCGGCTGGCAGCCACCTGCGCCTGTCGTTCATGAACGACGGCACGTGCGTAGTCGTAGGAGGCAGAGCTGTTCATGGCAGGTCTCGTTTCTGGGAAGTCGGGTTCGGGAGCGGGGCGTCATGCCGCGGTCTCGGCGAGGTCGTTCTTGCGGGGGCGGCCCCGCGGCCGTTTGCGCGGGACGACGACGCCCTGGATCACCAGCTGTCCACCCCAGACGCCCCAGGGCTCGCGCCGGGCAAGCGCCTCGGACAGGCAGCGCGCCCGGAGCGGGCAGTCCGAGCAGAGCGCCTTGGCGGTCTCGACGTCGGCCGGGGACTCGGCGAAGAACAGGTCAGGGTCCTGCGTCCAGCAGGGCAGGACGGTCTGGTCGACCGAGGGGTCGAGCAGACCGGTCAGGTCGGAGAGAGCGAACACCGGATGTCACCTCCTGTGAGGCGGTGCTGTCGTACGGGGTGGCCGGGTGTGGCCGGGGTGGTGCTGGCGCTGGTGGCGCCGGAAAAGCAACGAGGCCGCGGATCCCGGTGACGGGTTCCGCGGCCTCGAGGGGCAAAGGTCTGGGTCTCAGACCGGAGCCTCTCGAGGAGGGAAACCCATAGCGGTGATGCCGTAGGCGCTGACGAGGCTG
>JANPHZ010000180.1:0-8632 GCA_031424715.1 Frankiaceae bacterium | reverse complement strand
CCAGGCGCTCAGCCGCATCTCCGCCGGTCTCACCGCCCTGCTGCTCTACCTCTACCCCGCTCTGGTGGTGCTGCTGGCCTGGGCCCTGCTGCACCACCGGCCGCGCGCCCGCAGCCTCATCTGCGTTGCGGTCGCCACGGTGGGGACGGCGCTCACCATCGGCCCGGTCGCCGGCGGCCAGGTAGTCGGGGTGCTGCTCGGGCTCGCGGGCGCATCGTCGTACGCCCTCTACATCGTCATCTCCACCGGCGTCACCCGGGGCATGGGCCCACTCGGTGGATCCGCGGTGGTGATGGGTGCGGCCGGGCTGGTCTACGACGTGCTGGCCGTCGCCACCGGAGCCCGGTTGCCCTCGGCGCCGTCGGCGTGGCTCGCACTGCTCGGCGTGACGGTGTTCGGCACGGTCATCGCCGTCGCGGCCTTCTTCGCGGCTTTGTCCCGACTCGGGCCGGGCGACACGGCCGCCCTGTCAACCTTCGAGCCGGTGGTCAGCGTGGTCACGGCGGCGGCGTTCCTAGGTGAGCGGTTGAGCCCCGTCCAGCTGACGGGCGGCGCGCTCGTCGTCGGGGCCGTGGTCGTGCTCGCACGAGCCTCCCCCGAGCCACCCGGGCTGTAGCGGCGCAGCAGCCGCGGAGTGAGCCACAGGGCCGCCGCGTCGAAGAAGCAGTAACCGCCAGCGATCCCGCTGGGCGGGTTGCCGATCGAGATCAAGCCGGTGGGATCTGTCGGCTGCCACGCCCACGTGCCCAAACCGGTGCCGATGAGCTCGAGGTAGGACGTCACGAGGAACGCACCGCAGTAGACCAGCGGCGTCTTCCCCCGGCGGAGGAAGACCAGCAGGCAGCCGAACCACAGCGCACCGAGCAGGTCAGGACGCGATGACAGCGTCAGCCCCCACAGCGCCCAGGCCGCTCCGACGACGACGGTGGCGCCGATCACGGGCCGGACATGGCGATGCGTCCAAGCGCTGCGCCCCAGGCAGAGCGCCGCCAGGTAGACCAGACCGTGCCCCGGCGGGACAAAGGCGGGGACGTTTTCGAGGCGGTAGACGTAGACCCCGAGCCAGCCCGCGAAGACGTACTCCACGACGGTGGCGTAGACCACCACGACGCCGACCTGCAGCCGAGCGGCGGGCCCCTCGCCGGAAAGGACCGCGGCCAGCAGGACCCAGGTGCCCAGACCGAGCGCGCGCTGGGCCGTGAGCGAGGCAACGGTGTCGAGCCCGAGCACCACGAGCACCCAGAGGCCGACGAGGAGCGGGATGCCGGCGTTACGGGACAGGCGCACCCGCCGAGGCTAGATCAGGGTGCGTCGCTGGACGGGGCGCGGTCGTCGGGCGCCGTCTCGGCCCGAGCCTTGCCCGGCTCTCCCGAAGACCGGCTGCTCGGGCTGGACGAGGCGCTCGGACTCGGCGAGCCGGACGCAGTCGGGCTGGGGCTGGGCGAACCCGACGGCGACGGGCTGGCCGTCGGGCTCGGGGACGCACTCGCCGACGGGCTGGCCGTTGCGGAACCGCTGACCGAGGGGCTGGGCGACGGTGAGGCGGCCAGGGTCGCCGACGGCTTGGCGGCCGGGGTAGGCAGCGGCATCGGCGCCAGGGTGGGCTGCGCCAGGCTGACGAAGGCGTCGGGCGCCGGCGGCTCCGGCGCCAACTGCGGCCCCTGGAGGGCAGCCGGATCAGTCGTCCGGTCGCGGGGCGCCGACGGCGTAGGAGCCGGGGTCTTGGCCGGAGCCGGGGACAGTGCCTCCGTCACGGCCGGGAGCAGGTCCCCCAGCGGCCACGACGTCAGAACGGTCTTGCTCACTTCGGGCTTGGTGCCGAGCAGGACCAGCCCGAGGAAGACGATCACGACCCCGAGCCGCCCGCCACCGGAGACCGCGCTGCGGCCCAGCAGCGACAGCGTGGAGGTGGCCTCGAGGTCGGCGCCGGGTGCGAGATGGGTCTTGGCCAGGTGGCGACGCAGCGCGCGGCGAGCCCGGTGCAGCAGGTGCTTGACGCTCTCCTCGGGCACGTCGAGCTCGGCCGCAATGACCGGGATCGACTTCTCCTCGATCTCGCGCTTGATCAGGGCCTCGCGGTGCAGCGGGGTCAGCAGCGACAGCGCCTCGCGCACGAACGCCGCGTCCTCGGCCTGCACCACCGGGTCGTCGAGCTCGGAGTCGGGGAAGTCGTCCGCCGGCACGGTCTCGATGTTGACCAGCTTGGGACGGCGCATGTCCGCGCGGTAGCGGTCGATGCACAGGTTGGTGACCGTACGGCGGCAGTAGGCGAGCGCCTGCAGCTCGGTCTCGAGCTCGGGCAGCGCGAGGAAGAGCCGCAGGAAGGCCTCCTGCACCACCTCGTCGACGTCACGCTGGTCGCGCAGGAAACGACGGGCCTGGTTGCCGAACGACGAGCGGTGGCGGATGTAGAGGCTGGCGAAGTCGTGCGGGTCGGCACCCAGGACCCGCTGCGGGTCGGCCACCGCGAGGTCGGGACCGGAGAGCGCGTCCTCGATGGCATCGACCAGCGCCGGGTCGACCTGGTGCGCGGGGTCAGGCGTCACGGAGTCCGGACCCGAGGGGCCGTCCAGGCCGTCCGCCATCTGCTCCGCTCCCGTCCGTCATCCATCAGAACGCCGGACCCGCCCGGCGGTCGCCATTGTTGCAGCCGAGTAGCCCGCTCGTTCCCCTGTTGCGGCCTTTGTACCGGTCAGGTGCCGCTCAGGCGGGCGGGAGCACGTCCACCTGCGCGGGCACGTTTAGCCCGACCGGGCAGGTCACCCCGTTGAAGCCGTGCGTGCAGTAGCCGTTGGGGTTCTTGTGGAGGTACTGCTGGTGGTGCTCCTCCGCCGGGTAGAACTCCCCCGCCGGCGCGACCTCCGTGGTGATCTCCCCGCGGCCGGCCTGTGCCAAGGCAGCCGCATAGAGCTCACGCGACAGCTTGGCCTGCGCCAGTTGCTCGTCCGTGACGGGGTAGATCGCCGAGCGGTACTGCGTCCCGATGTCGTTGGCCTGGCGCATCCCCTGCGTCGGGTCGTGGTTCTCCCAGAACGCCTTGAGGATCTCGCCGTACGAGATGATGGTCGGGTCGAAGACGACGCGCACGGCTTCGGTGTGGCCGGTCAGACCCGTGCAGGTCTCCTCGTACGTCGGGTTGGGCGTGATGCCGCCCTGGTAGCCGACCGAGGTGCTGTAGACGCCGGGCAGCCGCCAGAAGATGCGCTCAGCGCCCCAGAAGCAGCCCATGCCGACGTAGGCGACCTCGAGTCCGTCGGGGTAGGGGCCATCCAGCGGCGCATCGAGCACGGTGTGCCGGACGGGCACCGCGATCCGCGTCGGCCGCCCGGGTAGAGCCTGCTCAGGCGTAGGCAGCTCGGTCTTCTTGCGCAGGGACCACACGACGGGGCTCTCCTCGGGTCAGGGTCGGACATCTGCACTAACCACGACGGCGCGGGCGGCGTTCCCGCTCCGCCTGGCGCGGACCGCTCTGCCAGTCGGCGAGCCGGCCCGCCCGCGAGACGTCGCGCAGCCGAGCCTCAGCAGCGGCCCGGGACGACGCCGTGGCGACCACCAGCACGCCGTCACCGGCGGCCAGCCGGGTGTGCTGGTCGGGCACCATCGAGCGGTCTCCCCGCACGACGAGGGTGAGGTGGGCACCGGGTGGCAAGCGGAGCTCGTCGACGTAGACCCCGACCAGGCTCGAACCGGCCGGGACGGTGAGGCCGAGCAGGTCGGCCCCGAGGTCTTCCAGCGGGGCCGCCTCGACCTCGAGGTCGGTCGCGCCCTTGCTCTCGAGGACACCCAGCCGCCGACCGACCAGCGACAGCGTGGGCGCCTGGACCAGGGTGTAGACGACGACGAGCACGAGCACGACGTCGAGCACCCGGGTCCCCCCGTCGACGCCCTGGGTGACCGGGATCGTCGCCAGCACGATCGGCACTGCTCCGCGCAGGCCGGCCCACGAGATGAAGGCCTGCTGCCGCCACGGCAGGCGAAAGGGCAGGCTGCACAGGGCGACCGCGACGGGTCGGGCGATCAGCGTGCCGACGGCTCCGACGACCAGTGCGGTGGGTAGCGCTCCCGCCAGCCGGCCGGGTGAGGCCAAGAGCCCCAGCAACAGGAACAGCCCGGCCTCGGCAAGCAGGGCGACCGAGCCGGCGAACCCGAGCACAGCGCGACGGTGCGGCAGGCGGGCGTTGCCGAGGACGATCCCGGCGAGGTAGACCGCGAGAAAACCGCTGGCGTGCAAGGCGTTGGTGGCGGTGAAGGCGACCAGGGCAAGACCGATGGTGGCCACCGGGTAGAGGCCGGCCGACGGGAGGGCGGCCCGGGCGAGCAGCCAGCGGCCCGCGACGCCGATGCTGACTCCGAGGACGACGCCGGCCACCAGCTCGTAGGCCACCAGGCCGGCCCCCGCGACGACGGAGGTGTTGCCCCAGGCGGCCGACGACGCGAGGGTGACGAGGACGACGACCGGGGCGTCGTTGAGGCCGGACTCCGCCTCGAGCACCGCTCCGAGCCGGCGCGGGAGGGGCAGTCGGCGCAGCACCGAGAAGACCGCCGCCGCGTCGGTCGAGGAGACGACCCCGCCCAGCAGGACAGCCGTGCGCACGTCGATCCCCAGCAGGAAGTGGGCGGCGCTCGCGACGACGGCAACGCTGATCGCCACCCCCAGCGTGGAGAGCACGACGGCGTAGGCCAGGACCGGCCGCACCTGCTCCCACCGGGTCGTGAGGCCGCCCTCGGTGAGGATCAGGGCCAGGGCGAGGAGCCCGAGATCAGCGGTGAGCCGGTAGTCCGAGAAGCGGACCCCAAGACCGGCCTCCCCCACCGCCATGCCCAGGGCGAGGTAGATGAGCAGCACCGGGAGAGAGGTGCGACTGGCCAGTCGTACGGCGAGGACCGCTACCAGCAGCAGCACGCTGGCGCCCAGGACGACGAGGTTGAGGTGCTCGTCCATCGCGGGTCAGTCCGCAGCTGCGACGAGGGGCTCCAGCACGACGTCGGGATGATCGCGCATCACCCGGGTCAGGCGCCACTGGCCGGCGAAGAGCGCAAGCAGCTCGCCGTCGCCGCGCTCGAGGACCTCGACTCCGCTCTCTCGGTCGAGCACCTTGCCCCAGACGCGGTCGGTGCGTCGAGCCATCGTGTAGTCGAGCCGGTCCAGGGTGACCGGGGCGTTGAACTCGTGGTCCATCCGATGGGTGGCCACCTCGAACTGCATCGGCCCGACCGCGGCGAGCACGGGCGCCTGATCGCCGCGCAGGTCGGACCGCAGGACCTGCACGACGCCCTCCTGCTCGAGCTGCTCGATGCCCCGGCGGAACTGCTTGTAGCGACCGGAGTCCTTGGCCCGGCAGACCGCGAAGTGCTCGGGGGCGAAGCTCGGGATGGGCGGGAAGGTGACCGGCTCGTCGATGTAGAGGCTGTCGCCGACCCGCAACGCGCTGGCGTTGACCAGTCCGACGACGTCCCCCGGGTAGGCGAGGTCGACCGTGGTGCGCTCCCGGCCGAAGACCTGCTGGGCGTACTTCGTGGCGAAGGGCTTGCCGGTCGCGGAGTGCGTGACGACCGACCCGCGCTCGAAGACGCCGCTGCAGATGCGGACGAAGGCGAGCCGGTCGCGGTGGGCGCTGTCCATGCCGGCCTGCACCTTGAAGACAAAGGCACTGAACGGCTTGTCGATCGGCCGGCCCGCGCCCGTCACGTCGGTGCGCGGACCCGGCGCCGGAGCCAGCTCGAGCAGGGTGTCGAGGAGCTGGCGGACCCCGAAGTTGAGGACGGCGGAGCCGAAGAGCACGGGAGTGGAACGACCGTCCAGGAACGCGTCCTGGTCATGGTCCTGGCCCATGGCCGCGAGCAGCTCGCTCTCCTCGACCGCGGTGGTCCAGGCGTCGCCCTCGCTCGCGGCTGCCTCGGCCGCGGACATCCGGCGCTCGGGGGCCACCGTCGCGCCACCCGCCGTACGGGTGAACTTGATGAAGTCGCCGGTCCGCCGGTCCAGCACGCCGCGGAAATCGCCGGCAATGCCGACGGGCCAGGTCAGCGGCGTCGGCTCGAGGCCGGTGCGGTCGCGGACCTCGTCCATGAGCTGTAGGGGCTCCAGGCCCGGGCGGTCCCACTTGTTGATGACGGTCAGGACCGGGATAGCGCGGTGTCGGCAGACCCCGAAGAGCTTGAGGGTCTGCGGCTCCATGCCCTTGGCGGCGTCGACGAGCATGACCGCGCTGTCGACCGCGGCCAGGACGCGGTAGGTGTCCTCAGAGAAGTCGGCGTGGCCGGGGGTGTCGACGAGGTTGACGACCGAACCGTCGTAGGTGAACTGCAGCGCCGCGCTGCTGATCGAGATGCCACGGGCCTTCTCGATGTCCATCCAGTCGCTGACCGTGCTCTTGCGCCCGGCCTTGCCGTGGATTGCGCCGGCCTCGTTGATGACGCGGGCGTGCAGCGCGAGCGCTTCGGTGAGCGTCGACTTGCCCGCGTCGGGGTGGCTGATGACGGCGAACGTGCGGCGCCGGGCGGCTTCCTCGGCAGCCGGCGCAGTCATGGTCTGAGGCTACCGGCGGGCCTGCTCCCGCTCGGCGATCCGCGCGAGCGTGCTCCACGCGCGGGCGCTCCCCCGCTGGCCGCTGAGCTTCTCCAGCAGCGGGTTGGCGTGCGGCGCCCTCGGCTTGTCCCTGGGCCTCGCGGTACCGAGCTCGCGCGGCCCGATCCGGATAAGGGCCGTTCCCCCCAGCTGTGCCGGGAGGTCCCCCAGCGGCGCCGCGTCGTGAGCCAGGAAGGAGATCTCGGTCTGCCAGCTGTCGTCGTACGCCGACAGGGGTGCGCGCTCGATCAGTCCCACCAGCCAGGGCAGCTCGCGGACCATCACCGGCGTGGGTCTGCCGACGACGCCGGCGATCGCTGCTTCGAGGGGCCGCAGGACGGTCGCTAGGTCCTCTGCGGTGAAGGCGAGGTTGCCGGTTGCGAGATAGGACATTGGGTCCTCGCCCCCGGCTGTCCGGCAGGCGTCGAGCAAGATCTCCCGGTGCAGGCCGGCGCGCCCGATCATCACGTTGCGGATGAACCCGATCCAGCGCACCGCCTGAACGTACGTCGACCCGATCAGGCTGCACCGGTAGCTCGCAGACGACAGAGCCTATGCGGGGCGCAGGGCCAGGTATGGACGACAGATTCGGAAGCGGGGGCGGGGCTCAGTGGCCCTGGGGTTGGCGGTGGAAGCGCCAGCCGCCGCGGGTGGTCCAGGTGTGGGTGCCGTCGGGGTTGCGGGTGAGGGTGAAGATGGCGTGCTTGGCGCGGTGGTGGTGTCGGCACAGGCAGGCGGTGTTGGCGTCATCGGTCGGTCCGAGGGGCCAGGGGATGCGGTGGTCCTTGTCGGTGCTGCTCGCCGGCCGTCCGCAGCGAGGGAACACGCAGGTCCGGTCGCGGGCTTCGAGGTAGCGCCGGAGCCGGCGGCTGACCTGGTAGGTCTGGGTGGCGAGGTCACGCAATACCGGGGGTTGGCGCAGCTGTTCGAGCCGGAACCGGTCCAGCCCGGGACCCTCGGCAGAGTCGGCGGCGTCGGCGGTGGCGGGGCGGGCCCGTTCCCGCTGGGGCGCGGGCCGGATCGGGTCGCTGACCGCGACCACCAGGCCGTCGCTGTCGACAGCGACCTGATGCAGCAGTTCAGCCTGCTCGAGTAGGTCCCGGGCGGTGGAGGGCAGGATCGGGCCGAGCCCGGGGATCTCGGCGAGCTCGAGGTCACCGCCCTCGGCGACGCTGAACGGCACGATGACCTCCGCGGTCCACGTGCCGGGCACCGCCGAGCCGGTGAGCAGGTCGACGAGCAGGTCGAACTCCCGCGCCGCCTTGGCCCGCTCGTCACCCTCCTCGGGCTGGACGGGCAGGGTCGCCTCCAGCGCCGCGCGGATCGCGGCGATCTGCGCGGCCGGGCCCCGGGCGGTCAGCACCGCCTGACCATCGACGTCACGGCTGAACCAGACCTTGCGCTCCCGGGTGGCCTTCGCGTCGCGGGCCGCCGCCGCGGCCCGGTCGACCTGCACGATCAACCGAGCCACGACCGCAGCCCACTGACCAGGCGCCTGCCCCGCGAACCGCGCCAGCGCGATCAGCATCACCGCGCGCCGTTGCTCGCCAGTCAGCTCGACCCGGCCCAGCTCCCGCAGCGCCGCCAGCACATGACGCTCGGTCAGCAAGCCTTCCTCGACCGCCTCCAGCAGCCCCGGCAACGACCCGATCGCGACGGCCTGCGCGACGAGGTTGCCACCCGTCGTCGAACTCGCCCCGATCGCCAGACCCACCTCGCACCCGACAAACTCGGCCGCCGACCCGGCCCGGTTGACCGACGCCACAATCGAGCGGACCTGCCCCGCGAACGCCAAGTCCTTCAGCCGCTGCCACCGCCCGATGTCATCAAGCTCCTCCATCGGCGTGGCAGTGAACAGCACCTGCTCCGCCCGCTCCAACGACCGATCCACCAACGCCGCGAGCCGCTCGGCCGACAGTGCCGACGCCGCCGAGACGACCGGACGCGAGGACCAGTCAACGACAGTGGCAGCAGTGAGCACCCCATGAACGTAGAACCAGGGTCTGACAAAACCGAGGGGCAGCCAGACCGGATCCCTATATTTCTCAGACTTTTTTCGCCGGA
>JANPHZ010000179.1:0-9184 GCA_031424715.1 Frankiaceae bacterium | reverse complement strand
GTCGATCGACCAGCTCTTGTCGCCGACGACGTAGATGCCGCGGCTGACGCCGCTGATCAGCTCCTCCGTGCTGGGACCACCGGGCGCCGGCTGGAGGGAGACGTTGGCCATCCGCTGGACCGGCACGTGCTGGGGCGAGTCGGCGAAGGCGCAGCCGTTGGACCGGCTGACGCCGAGGGCCGCGGCGTTCTGCAGCGCCATCCGGCGGTCGAGCTGGTAGCCGACAAGCACCCCGTCTCGGACGATGTCCCACGACTGCGTCTGGACGCCCTCGTCGTCGTAGCCGATGGTCGCGAGGCCGTGCTCCACCGTGCGGTCGCCCGTGACGTTCATCAGGTCGGTGCCGTAGCGCAGAGACCCGAGCTGGTCCAGCGTCGCGAACGACGTGCCGGCGTAGGCCGCTTCGTAGCCGAGCGCCCGGTCGAGCTCGGTGGCGTGCCCGATCGACTCGTGGATCGTCAGCCACAGGTTGGACGGGTCGATGACGAGGTCGTAGGTGCCGGGCTCGACGCTGCTGGCCTTGGCCTTCGCCACCAGGAGCTCTGGCAGCTCGGCCAGCTCGGTCGCCCAGTCGTAGCCGGTGAGGAGGTACTCCCAGCCCCGGCCCACGGGCGGCGCGGTCGTGCGCATCGTCTCGAAACCGCCGCCGGGATCAACCCGGGTCGCGGTCACGTCCGGCTGCAGCCGGATCCGCTGCTGCGTCGTCATCGTGCCGGCGCTGTCGGCGTAGAACTTGTTCTCCAGCGCCTGACTCAGCGACACGTCGACGTGGTCGACGTCGTCGTGCGCGAGCAGGCGACTGCTCCAGTCGGCGAACAGCGCGACCTTCTCGGCCGTCGGGACCTCGAACGGGTTGATGTCGTACGACGAGACCCACGTGGCATCGGCGTAGACCGGCTCGTCGGCGAGCTCGATCGGCTCGGCGTTGAGCGCGCGCGACGTGCGCGCCACCTGAACCGCTTGACGGGCCAGCCGGACGGCCTCGGCGGGCGAGACCTCGGCGCTGCTCGCGAAGCCCCACGTGCCGTCCGCGATGACCCGAACCGCGAGCCCGACCGACACGTCGTCGCGCAGGTTCTCCAGCCGGGCGTCGCGCACCGAGATCCGCTGCCCACGGAGCCGCTCGATCCGCACGTCGGCGTGGCTGGCCCCGGCGTCGAGGGCCGCCTGCAGCCCCGCCTCGGCACATGCCCGCAGGGGCAAGGACACAAAGGACGGGTCGATGCTCATCGGGACAACCTAGACGGCGCTCAACCGCGGGCGCAGGCCCGGAGCCACCGCCGTACCTCCTTCGGCGGGCAGGCGCTGGCGAGCGCCGCGCCGATCAGGTTGGCCAGCCGGTAGGTGGGGTCGGTCCTCAGGGCTCGCTCGAGCGCGACGTTGGCGACCGCGCCGTCTCCGCGCGACCAAGCGGTCACGCCCAGCAGGGTGCAGACCGCCGCGTCGTGGGGCGGCGCGGTGGCCACCGCGATGCGGGTCAGCAGGGCCAGCAGCGCCTCACCCTCATCCAGGGCCCACGTCAGCACCTCGTCGCGGACCGGGAGGTCGTACGCGGTCACCGCCAACCAGGCGAGGGCGGCGTTGTCGAGGTCGCCGCCGTCGGCACACACCCGCAGGGCCGCCGCCCAGTCGCCCAGCGCCTGCGTCCGGGCGGCCTGCGCGCCCGCCCGCCCTACCGTCTGGGCCCACAGCGTCTCGGCTGCCTGGCACAGCTGTTCGGAGGAGGCCCGGGCAAGCAGCACCGGCGCCGCGAGACTCGCCTCCAACTCGGCTCGGGTGCCTTGCACGGCGCGGCCGTCATAGGCCGACTCCGCGGCCAGCAGGGTCAAGGCCGGGGAGGCCTCGACGAGCAGCGGGCTGCCCTCGGGCGGGCAGCACTCCGGGGAGGTGCAGCGGTAGGACCACCACTGGTCCCGCCGGACCAGCAGGGCGTCGTGGACGCTGATGCCGGCCGATGCGCAGGCGACGGAGACCGCCTCGACCAACGAGGCCCGCGGCAGTGGCCCCGGCTCCTCGGTGTAGACGACGAGCAGCGCCTCGCGAGCCTGGTTGCTGCTCAGCAGGCCGACGAAGACGTCGGCCACCTCCTCGACGGGGGCCTCGGCGCTGGGCAGGTCGTAGCGCGCGGTCAGCCCGATCCGGCGCCGCTTCCCGCGCAGCGACACGAGCAGGATGCTCTCGGTCGGGACGAAGCCGCACAGCGTGGGCAGCGCGGCGAGGATCTCAGCGGGCCCGCGGAGGCGGGCGACAGGGCGGGTCGACGATGCGGTCATGCCGCCAGGCTGGAGCGGCCACGACGCCAGAGCGCCGCCGATCACCTCAGCTGTGGATGGCGCCAGCAGCTGTGGAGAAGTCGCGCGTCAGCGCGCAAAAGCCTGCTCATAGGACGCGGCGAGCTCGTCGGAGTAGGGGCCGCTGAACCCGCAGCCGTTGACGGTGCCCTCCGTGGCCGTGAGCAGGAACCGCTTGCCCTGCTCGAACGAGACACCGTCGAGCGCTACCGATGACGCGGCATCCGGCTGGGACACCGTCACCCGCATCGCGTCGCCGCCGCGATACCAACGGTCGACCTGCAACGTCACCTGACCTGCCTCGACCTCGGTGACGGTGCCGGCCAGGGCCACGGGCATCTGCGCCAGTACGGCAACGTCGAACGGCAGACAGGAGCTCATGCTCAACCCGCCGGCGACCTGCAGCGCCAGAGTCGTCCCTGGCCTCGGTGCCGGCGCGTCCGGCCGATCGGACAGGGCGGCACCGATGCCCAGGACGAGCACGAGACCCGCCGCGGCCGCCAGCAAGGCGGGCCGTCGTACGACACCGCCGAGGCGACGCGGGGCTGGGGACGGGGCGGTCGAGGGGGACGTCTGGTCGAGGGTCTGCATGGTGCGCTCCAGGAGCTGACGGGCCTGCGGGCTCGTGACGGGGTCCACGACCACACCGGCGGCGGGGTCGGCCTGCGACAGCCGGGCAAGCAGCTCTTCGTCGTACGACGCACTCATCGGGCTGCCTCCCTTCTCTGCCGCTTCCCTGGGTGTCCGCCCGGACCGGCATCCTTTCCGGCACCGGTCTCGAGGGCACGACGCAGGCGCTTGCCAGCGCGGTGCAGCCGGATGCTGGCCGCGTTGGGCGTGCAGCCCAGGACCACCGCGATCTCCCGCGGGGCCAGCTGCTCCCAGGCCGACAGCCGGAGCAGCTCCCGGTCCTGGGCAGGAAGAGCGGCGAGCGCGAGGTGGAGGTCGGCGAACGCCTCACCGGCCTCCGGCGGCGCCGCCCGTACGGTCGCCAGCTTGCGCACCAGCTGGTCCTGCCGCTCGGCGGCCCGCAGGCTGTTGGCCAGGCAGCGCCGGGCGACGCCGTAGGACCACGGCAGGGCCGCGTCGGGAGGCACGTCGGCCAGCCGTCGCCACAGCACGAGCAGGACATCGCCCAGCACGTCCTGCGCGGTTGCCTCGTCGACGCGGCGCAGGAGATAGCGCTGGAGCGGCTCATAGACCGTCGACGCCAGGTCCTCGAAGGCCCGGCGACGGCGCATCAGCTCGCTCTGCTCAGACGGCACACCTGGAGTGTGTCCGGTCGGAGGCGGGGTCTTTCACCCCGCCGCGCGCCCGGAACGTGAACAATGGCCCGATGACCGCCCCCGAGCAGCTGCGCCCGCCGGTCTACGGCTGCGCGGCCGGGACCGTCCTGCACGCCCACGCGGCCCACACGCTCGAGCCCGGGGTGCTCCTCTACACGTTCCTGCCGCCCGGTCTTGTCGGCACCCTGCGCGAGGTCGAGCCCCGCGTCGACGTGCACGCCGACGGGCCACAGGCCACCACGTTGACCGTGCGGGCGCTGGTCGGCGACACCGCCCTGTCCTGGCAGCTGCCGCTCGCCCCGTTCGTCGCGGCCCTGCCCGGGCAGTCGGGCGACGAGGGGCGGATGGTGCTGCTCGCCGTGGTCGACGCCGAGCCGACTGACGACTTCTGGACCCGACCGGTCGACTGCGAGCAGCTGGCTGCTGAGCTCCAACTGCCTGTTGCCGAGCTCGCCGAAGCACTGCGCGGGCGGCTCACGCCCTGGCTCGACGAGGACCTGCGCCTGCTGCTGGACGACGACGCCTACCACCGGGCCGCCGACCGCTCTCCTGCCCAGACGCTGGCGGACGCCGTCGTCGCGACCTACCGCGGCGACCTGGAAGCCGAGCGCGCGCTGGCCCGGCTGCTGCGGGCCCTGTCGCTCGCGCCGGCCGAGCACTCGGCCGAGCTCGGCAGCCGGCTCTGCACGGCGCTCATCGCCGCGTTCGACGACGCCGAGCCGCCGGTGCTGGCCGAGGTCGCCGCCCAGAGCGGGCCCTTCGAGAGCGAGGTGCTGCGGCTGCTCACCGAGCTGCCGCCGCTGCTCGTGACGACCCCCATCGACGAGCACGTCACCGCGACGCTGACGTTGCTCATGGTGGGCGCCGACGTCGACGAGACGGTGCGCGGCGCCCTGACCCTCATCAGCCGGCTGGTGCGGGCCACCGGGGGCAGTGACCTGACCGAGGACGAGCTGCTGCGCCGGCTGCTGATGGTCGACGACCAGGGCCTGGTGCGACTGGCCGACCTCTGGGTCCGGCTGGCCGCAACAGCGGGTGCGCCGCCGGCCGCTGACGCCCTCGCGGTCCAGGAGCTGACGACGGCCATCAACGCGGAGGGGCGGCTCGGAGCCCAGTGGCTGCGCGCCACCGCAACCGCTCTTGCCGAGCTCACCCGGCGGCAGCCCGCCCGCAGCACGGAGCGGATGGCCGGGGCAATCGCTCAGGCCGACGCTCTGCGCACCGCCGACCTCGTCGATCCCCCGGACCCGACGGCGGTACTCCAGGCCTGCCTCGACCTTGCCCGCTTCCTGCGCAGCAAGGGCCGGGTCGGACCGAGCGCCTGGCTGGACGGTCCGGCCTCGTCCGCCCTCCCCGCCGTCCTCGCGGCTTACCGCGGCGGGCTCCCCACCGAGACCACCGTCGACCTGCTGGCCGGCCTTATCGCCGACGACGTCCTGGGCGCCGACCTGCTGGACGGGCTGGTGTGCGCGACCGCGCAGCTGCTCGGCGCCCTCGACCCCGAGGGCGACGAGGCCCTGCGCGGAGAGCAGGTGCGGGCCATGCTCGACGCGCTCCCCCCGGGACCGCGCGGCAGCCGCTGGCTGCTCGCGTGCTGCCTGGTCGAGGCGCCCGAGCACGACCCCGGGGTGACCGACCTGTCCTCGCACGTCCCGCCCGAGGACATCGTCGACGCCGATCGCGCCGCAGACCGGATCGGGGTCGTCGGCATGCTCCGCGGCAGCCTGTCGGTCCTGGAGGCCCTGGCCGACGGGCTCGGCGCCGAGGCGCACGCCAGCCGCGACGAGGTGCTCACAGCGATCTTCAGCTCCGCCCTGATCGAGCACGACCTGGTGCGCAGCCCGCACTGACCGCCCCTACAGGCGCAGCAGCATCCGAGTGTTGCCGAGGGTGTTCGGCTTGACCCGCGCCAGATCGAGAAACTCCGCGACACCTTCGTCCGGCGACAGCAGCAGCTCGGCCTCGATGTCGGCGTCGACGCCCACCTCGTCGACGACGGCGAAGCCGTGCCGGGCGAAGAACGCGGTCTCGAAGGTCAGGCAGAAGACCCGGCGTACGCCGAGGTGGCGCGCCTGCTCGAGCACGGCCTGCAACAGGGCGCTGCCCACCCCCCGGCCGTGGTGGTCCGGGTCGACGGCAAGGGTGCGCACCTCGGCGAGGTCCTCCCACATCACGTGCAGCGCTCCGCACCCGATGACGGCGCCGTCGAGCACCGCGACGTGGAACTCCTGCACGTCCTCGTAGAGCACGACGGTGGCCTTGGACAGCAGCCGCCGGTCCTGCGCGTAGGTGTCGATCAGGCGTCGTACGGCGACCACGTCGCCTGTGCGGGCCCGGCGCACCTCGATCTCGGACACCCCGCTCACGCTAGCGGCCGCTGGTCAACCCCGGCGCCGCCGCGTAGCGTGCGGGCAGATACGTGGAAGTCCACGTATCTGCTGTCGACCAGGAGATGACTGTGAGCCTGCACCGCCCCGCGCACCCCGTTCGCTTCGTGACAGCGGCGAGCCTGTTCGACGGGCACGACGCCGCGATCAACATCATGCGCCGGGTGCTGCAGAGCCAGGGCGTCGAGGTCATCCACCTCGGCCACGACCGCAGCGTCGAGGCGGTCGTGACGGCGGCACTGCAGGAGGACGCGCAGGGCATCGCGGTCAGCTCCTACCAGGGCGGTCACGTCGAGTACTTCAGCTATCTGAAGGAGCGGCTCGCCGAGGTCGGTGCCGGTCACGTGCAGGTCTTCGGCGGGGGCGGCGGGGTCATCGTGCCCGAGGAGATCGCCCTGCTGCGCAGCCGGGGCGTCACCATCTTCGCGCCCGAGGACGGCCAGCGCCTGGGCCTCGCCGGCATGATCAACACCCTGGTCGAGGCCTGCGACGTCGACCTGGCCGCGGATCCCCCTTCGTACGACGACGTGTTTGCCGGCAGCACGCCCGCCCTCGCCCGCGCCATCACGGTCTTGGAGGACGGCCGGTCACCTGAGCTCGCGGCGGCCGTACGCGAGCGGGCTCGGCCGGTCCCGGTCCTGGGCATCACGGGCACCGGTGGCTCCGGCAAGTCCAGCCTGACCGACGAACTGCTGCGTCGCCTCCGGCTGGACCAGGAGGACAAGCTGCGGGTGGCCGTCCTCGCCATCGACCCGACCCGGCGCAAGGGCGGTGGCGCGCTGCTCGGCGACCGGATCCGGATGAACTCCCTGGCGGGCGACCGGATCTACTTCCGCTCCCTGGCGACACGGACGACCGGCACCCCGCTGCCCCCGCACCTCGGCGACGTCATCGCCGCCTGCCGGGCCGCCGACTTCGACCTCGTCGTCATCGAGACCCCGGGCATCGGTCAGGGCGACGCGAGCATCACCGAGCACGCCGACGTCTCCCTCTATGTGATGACGCCGGAATACGGCGCCGCGTCGCAGCTGGAGAAGATCGACATGCTCGACGCCGCCGATGTCGTCGCCATCAACAAGTTCGAGCGGCGCGGCGCCGAGGACGCCCGGCGCGACGTGGCCCGCCAGATGGTGCGCAACCGCGAGGCCTTCGGCGTGAAGTGGGAGGACATGCCGGTCTTCGGCACGTCGGCCGCCCGCTTCAACGACGACGGGGTGACCGCGCTGTACCAACACCTACGCGGGCTGCTCGTCGACAAGGGCCTGCAGGCCAGCACCGGGGTTCTGCCGGTCGTTGCCACGAAGGTCTCCACCGCCCTGACCAGCGTGCTCCCGACCGCCCGCGAGCGCTACCTCGCCGAGATCAGCCAGACGGTGCGGGGCTACCACGCCGAGACGCAGCGGCAGGCCGACCTCGCCCGTCGCCGCCAGCACCTGCAGACGGCTCGTGCCGCGGTCCAGGAGCCGGCCGAGCTGGATGCCCTGCTCGCTGACCTGGCGCTGTCCCCCGACGTCCAGGCCCAGCTCGACGGCTGGCCCGCTCGGGTCGCGGAGTACTCCGGTGACGAGCTCGTCTACACCGTGCGCGGCAAGGAGATCCACACGCCGCTGACCCGCGAGACGCTGTCGGGCAACAAGGTGCGCCGGGTCGCCCTGCCCCGGACCCAGGACCACGGCGAGCTCGTCGGCTTCCTGCGCCGTGAGAACGTGCCCGGCTACTTCCCCTTCACCGCAGGGGTCTTCCCCTTCAAGCGGGTCGGGGAGGCTCCGGCGCGGATGTTCGCCGGAGAGGGCGACGCCTTCCGCACCAATCGGCGCTTCCAGGTGCTGTCTGAGGGACAGCCCGCCACCCGCCTGTCCACCGCCTTCGACTCGGTGACGCTCTACGGCCGCGACCCTGACCTGCGTCCCGACATCTACGGCAAGGTCGGCACCAGCGGGGTATCCATCGCGACCCTCGACGACATGAAGGTCCTCTACGGCGGCTTCGACCTGTGCTCGCCGACCACGTCGGTGTCGATGACCATCAACGGTCCCGCCCCGACGATCCTGGCGATGTTCCTGAACACCGCGATCGACCAACAGCTCGAGAAGCGGCCGGACGAGCACCCGGCACAGGTGCGCGAGTGGGTGCTGCAGAACGTGCGCGGCACGGTCCAGGCCGACATCCTCAAGGAGGACCAGGGCCAGAACACCTGCATCTTCTCGACCGAGTTCGCCCTGCGCGCGATGGCCGACATCCAGCAGTGGTTCGTCGACCAGCAGGTGCGCAACTTCTACTCCGTGAGCATCTCCGGCTACCACATCGCCGAGGCCGGGGCGAAGTCATCGATCGACATGCCGCGGGCGAGGTAGGCCTCGACGTAGGTGAAGCCGTTGGCGAGGGTGAACGCGAGCTGGCTGATGGGGTTCGCCCCGGCCTCGGCGATGTGATAGCCCGAGATCGACACCGAGTAGAAGTTGCGTACCTGCTGCTCGATGAACCACTCCTGGATGTCCGCCATCATCCGCAGGCAGAACTCCGTGGAGAACAGCGCCGTGTTCTGGCCCTGGTCCTCCTTGAGGATGTCGGCCTGCACGGTGCCGCGGACGTTGGCGAGTGCGTACGCCGCGAGCTGGGCGCGCTCGTCGTCGCTCGGCTCGCGCGACTCCCGCTCGGCGAACGCGGCGACCTGCTGGTCGATCGCGGTGTTGAGGAAGAACGCCAGCACGGTCGGGGCAGGACCGTTGATGGTCAGCGACACCGACGTCGTCGGAGCGACGAGGTCGAAGCCGTCGAACAGCTCCACCATGTCGTCGAGCGTCGCGACCGAGACGCCGGACGTGCCGACCTTGCCGTAGACGTCGGGGCGCGGGTCGGGGTCGCGGCCGTAGAGCGTGACCGAGTCGAAGGCGGTGGAGAGGCGGGTCGCGTCGTTGCCGTGGCTGAGGATCTTGAAGCGGCGGATGGTGCGGGCCGGGTCGCCCTCGCCGGCGAACATCCGAGCGGGATCCTCGTTGTCGCGCTTGAACGCGAAGACGCCGGCGGTGTACGGGAAGTAGCCGGGCAGGTTCTCGTTGCGCCAGAACTTCACGAGCTCGCCGTGGTCGGCGAAGCGGGGCAGCGCGACGCGCGGGATGGCGTTGCCGCTCAGGGACTCCTTGGTCAGCTTGGTGTGGATCTCCCGGTCGCGCACCACCACGACCTGCTCGTCGCCGGAGTAGGACTCGACGACCGCTGG
>JANPHZ010000178.1:0-1512 GCA_031424715.1 Frankiaceae bacterium | reverse complement strand
CTGGATCCCGACGAAGTCGGCCTCGCTCAAGACCGTGGACAAGAAGAGCTCGACCATCTCGTGCGCCCCGGTGGCACTGCCCGGGGTGGACCAGAACCCGGTCGGATCGTCCTCGACAGGCAGAGCCGGTACGGCGGTGTCGGCAAGAGCGCGCAGGACCTCGCGCTGGACGGCGGTGAGCTCGGGCAACGGGACCTCCGGGAGCGGGCGTGGCCCCAGCGTTGCACCCGAGAGGCGGTTCCCGCTACCGACCCTGCGCCGCGCGGTCGCGGGCGATCGCGTCGCGGCGCCGCTGGCAGTAGCGCACGCCGAGCCCACCGAGCGCGATGCCGCAGACGCACATGACGAGCCACCAGGTGCGGACCTCCGCACCGGCCACCCGAGCCACCCCGAGGACGAGCAAGGCCAGTCCCCACGCCGCGGTGAGCCCGGCCACGATCGCCACGTCGTTGGTCTCGAGCGGCTCGGGGTCGGGGCGCTTCGCCAGCTTCATGGAGCGCACGTTACGCGGCGCGCATCCCCGTACGCAGATCGGCTTTCTGCCACCCTTGGCGCCATGAGCGATGTCGAGACCACGACCCGGCCCACCCCCGCCACCAACGCCTTCGACCGCTACTTCAAGATCACCGAACGCGGCTCGACCGTCCAGCGCGAGGTGCGCGGCGGGTTCGCGACCTTCTTCACGATGGCCTACATCGTCGTGCTCAACCCCCTCATCATCGGCACTGCTGCCGACGCGGACGGCCGCGTGCTGGGCATCCCGCAGGTGGCCGCGGCGACGGCGCTCGTCGCGGCGGTCCTCACCATTGCGATGGGTCTCATCGGGCGTTACCCCTTCGCCCTGGCCACCGGGCTTGGCCTCAACGCGTTCGTGACGTTCTCCGTCGCCTCGCAGATGAGCTGGGCCGACGCCATGGGTCTGGTCGTGTTGGAGGGACTGGTCATCACGCTGCTGGTGCTGACCGGTTTCCGCACCGCGGTCTTCCACGCCATCCCGGCCGAGCTCAAGACCGCGATCAGTGTCGGCATCGGCCTGTTCATCGCCCTGATCGGCCTGGTCGACGCCGGCTTCGTACGCCGGACCGGTGCTGGGCCGGTCCCGGTGCAGCTGGGCGCGACCGGCGAGCTGCGTGGCTGGCCGACCACCGTCTTCGTCGTGGGGCTGCTGCTCACGGCCGTGCTCGTGGCTCGGCGTACGAAGGGTGCGATCCTGCTCGGCATCGTCATCACGACCGCCTTCGCGATCGTCGTGGAGGCGATCGCGAAGGAGGGCGCGTCGTTCATCCCCGGCGACCCGCCGATCATCAACCCCTCGGGCTGGCAGCTCAACGTGCCCAAGCTCCCGACCGACGTGGTGTCCAGCCCTGACCTGTCGTTGCTGGGCAACTTCTCGCTCTTCGGCGGCTTCGACCGGGTCGGTGTGGTCGCCGCGGTCCTGCTGGTCTTCACGCTGATGCTCGCCGACTTCTTCGACACGATGGGCACAGTCGTCGGGGTGGGCGCGGAGGCCGA
>JANPHZ010000177.1:0-8779 GCA_031424715.1 Frankiaceae bacterium | reverse complement strand
GCGACCTGCTCGTCGCCAACGCCGGCGGCGCCTTCGACTTCGGCCCGCTCGAGACCGCCGACATGGACGTCTGGGCGAGGACGTACGACGTCAACGTCCTCGGCGCGGTGCGCACCGTCCAGGTGCTGCTGCCGGCGCTCGTGCGCTCCGGCGCGGGTCACGTGGTGCTCACCGGATCGACGGCCGGGCGCTGGGTCTATGAGAACGGCGGCGGCTACGTCGCGGCCAAGCACGCGCTCGCGGCGATCCGCGACACCCTGCGGCTGGAGCTGGCTGACCGGCCGGTGCGGGTCAGCGAGGTAGCGCCCGGGATGGTCGCGACCGAGGAGTTCTCGACCGTGCGCTTCGGCGGCGACACCGAACGCGCGGCAGCGGTCTACGCCGGAGTCGACGCCCTCAGCGCCGACGACATCGCCGAGGTGATCGCGTGGGTCGCCTCCCGCCCGTCCCACGTCAACATCGACCTGGTGCAGGTGACCCCGCGCCAGCAGGCGTCCTCCACCAAGGTGGTTCGCCACTGACCCCCTCTTCCCCGAGAACTGGGCGGGGGGTGGGGCGCGGGTGAGCAGGCCGAAGCGGTACGCCGCGGGGCGGGCCAGGGCGCTGGGCCTGGCCACCCGCGGCACCACCGCACCCAACCGGCTGCGCCGCATCGACCGGTGGCTCACTGCCGTGCACGGTGACCTGCTGCGCACCGCGCCCGACCCGCTGGTCGTCGACCTCGGCTACGGCGCGACCCCCGTCACCACCGTCGAGCTGCACCGGCGGCTGCAGGAGGTGCGCCCCGACGTCACCGTGGTGGGGCTCGAGATCGACCCCGAGCGGGTCGCCGCCGCCCAGCCCGCCGCGACCGACGGCCTCGAGTTCCGGCGCGGTGGCTTCGAGCTGGCCGGCCTGCGCCCGGTCGTCGTACGCGCCCTCAACGTCCTGCGCCAGTACGACGAACAGCCCGCCCGCCAGGCCTGGGACACCATGCTCGAAAGCCTTGCCCCGCAAGGAGTTCTGGTCGAGGGCACCTGTGACGAAATCGGCCGGCGGGCCTGCTGGGTGAGCCTCACCGCGGCCGGACCGCAGACCCTCACCCTGGCTGCCCACCTGCCGACGCTGGACCGGCCCGGGTCGCTGGCCGAGCGGCTGCCGAAGGCGCTGATCCACCACAACGTCCCGGGCCGCCGCATCTACGACCTGCTCACCGCGCTCGACGACGCCTGGGACCGCGCGGCCCCCCTCGCTCCCTTCGGGAACCGCCAGCGCTGGGTCGCCGCCGTGGAGACGCTGCCCTGGCCCAAGGACACCAGCCGAGCCCGGTACGGCGAGCTCACCGTGCCCTGGGAGAGTGTCCTCCCATGAGCGACCACACCCACGTCGTCAACAACGGCAAGCGCGAGCTCACGATCGAGGAGCTGGCCCGCCAGCAGCCCGGCATGGACCGACTCATGGCCGAGGTCGGGCCGCGGGTGCACCGGACCTACTACGCCGCACTGGCCGGCAACTGGCCGCTCGCGGCCTACTACTGGAAGTCGGCGACCAAGCAGCTGTCGCTGTGCGCCGAGTCGCGGCCGAAGTACGCGCCGGAGATGAGCGACTACCTCGCCGACGTCTGCCGCCCGGTGACCGAGGCGATCAAGGCAGCCGACCTGGCGGCCTTCGAGCCGGCGTACGCGCACATGGTCGCCCGGGCCAACGAGCTGCACGGGGTGTTCGGCAAGCCCTACATCGGCTGGAAGACCCCCGCGACACCGCCCGACGACCTCGACCTGACGGCCGGCCTGGCCTGAACGCACGAACGCCGCCCCCGGAGCGGAGGGCGGCGTCGGCGAGACGGGCGGGACTAGTTGTCGAGCAGCAGGGCGAGCTCGGCGTCGAGGTCGATGACCTCCTCCTCGGAGCCCGTGGGCACCGCGAGGTAGGTCTGCTGCAGGAACTCCACCAGCGAGTCGCGGTCGATCTCGAACAGCGCCGAGCCCGACGGCGACGCCATCGCGAGGTTGACGAAGCTCTCATCACCGATCCGGGTCGGCCAGACCCGCACGTCACCCTCGCCGACCGTGGTGGCCACGCCGTCGGTGAGCAGCTGGCGGGCGAACATCCACTCGACGACGCCGTCGCCGGAGCCGTCCTCGTTCTTGGCGCCGGTCTGGAAGGCGACGCGCACGGCCCACGGGTCGGCCGTCTCGTAGCGCAGCGAGGCGACGATCGGCAGCGAGGGGCCACCGGGGACGACGAGGCGGAGCTCGAGCTCGGCGGTGACGGTCGCGATGTGGGTCATGTCGGGCCTTCCGGAGGGGCGGGGTGGGGCGGCACCGAGAGCAACGAGATCAGCAGGGTCAGGCAACGCTTCGGGCAAGACTTCACCCGGCTGGGCGATGACGTTCTGCGTGTATATCGGACGCAACCCGGACGTACTAGAGGCCAGTTGCGTGCCTCGTTGAGCCGGTCAGCCGTTGAGGAAGTCGGTGATGAGCCCGCGCAGCCGAGGCCGCTCGCGAAACATCACCCCGGGCCGGTCGAACACCACCAGCCGGGCCCGCGGCAGCGCCGCCACCAGCTCGCGCGCGACCTGCGCCGGGTGCAGCGGATCGCCCTCCTGGGCCAGCACCAGCACCTCCGCGGTGACCGCGCCGAGCAGCGAGCGGTCGCTGACCGGCGTGACGTCCGGCAGCTGGCGGACGGCGACGGCGATGCCCGGGTGCGCGAGCAGGTGGGCCACCCGGGCCCGCCGGTAGGCCTGCACCTGCGGCTCGCCTCGCAGGTCGGCCGGCAGCTCGTCGTCGACCACCTGCTCGACGGTGGCCCGATCGCCCGACTCCAACGCCGTCGCAAGCGCCTCCAGCCGTCGTACGGCGGCGTCGGCGCGCGGCTTGTCGATCGCCGCAGGCAGGAAGGACACGACCCGCTCGAACCGGTCGGGGTGCCGGCTCAGCACCGACAGCAGCGCGCCCGCGCCCATCGAGGCGCCGAGCGCGCGGGTCGCCTCGTGCCGGTCGGCGGTCGCCAGCAGGTCGTCGCCGAGCAGCTGATAGCTGACCTGCTCCGGCACCGTCGCGTCGTGCCCGCGCGCGGTCACGAACACCCGCTGCCCGTGCACGCCGCTGAGCAGCGGCCGGGTCTCGGCGACCGACGAGCCCAGGCCGTGCGCGGCCACCGTGACCGGCTGCCCGGAGCCGGTGACGAGCTCGGACCCGGTCAGCCGTAGGGTCCGCGGCCCGGGCGCATCTGCTGCAGCGCGGGGCGCACGTCGACGAGGTAGACGATCGCGGCAACCGCCACGATGGCGCCGAACAGGCCGAGCACGCCGGCGAAACCGGAGACCACGAGCACCAGCGCGACGCCGAGGATGGCCAGCCAGATCGGCTTGGTCTGCTTGCTCGCCGCGACGAAGGCCCCCGCCGGACGGGTGGCGGCATCGATCAGCGCCCAGCCGGTCAGGACGAGCAGTCCGATGTTGAGGGCGGTGAGCAGCCACGAGATGACGACCATGCCCAGAACGGTACGGCGCAGCCAGCCTGCCCACACATGCGCGCGACCCCCGGGCCACGAGGGCTCCGGGGGTCGCACGTGCTCGGGTCGTGCTGGTGGTGCTGGTGCGGGAAGAACTAGCCGATCTTGGCGGCAGCGTCCTCGAGGGCCTTCTCGCCGGCCTTGAAGCTCTTCTTCGCGGCGGTCGCGGCGGCCTCGGCCTTACGCACGGCCTCCTTGCCCTCGGCGATGGCCGCCTCCGTCGCCGGCTGGCGACGGATCTGGCCGACGAGGCGCTCGCCGCGCACGGTGAGCTTGCTGTAGAGGTCGGTCGCCTGCTCGGTGGCCTTCTCGACCGACGTACGAACGGTGACGGGCAGCGCCTGGACCTGGGCCGGGACGTCGGCGACGAGGGCCTGGACCTTGCTGGTGACCTTGGTGTTGAAGGCGGTCAGCTCGGCCGGGATCTCCTTGGCGCGCTCGATCGCGAGGTCGGCGACACCGACGTAGGCGAACAGCGGCTTCTTGGCGGCGTCGGCGTCGAAGGTGACGGCGGGCAGGCTCTTCACGGTCGGGAGGTTCTTGATCGTGAAGCGGCCGACGAGGGTGTTGCCGGTCTTCTTGACGTCGGCGTCGACCTTGGGGGCCGTGACCTTGGTGGTCTTCGGGGTAACGGTGGGAGCGGTCATGCGGTGCCTCCTGAGGCTGGTTGCGTAACGGGGTCTGTGGGGGACGTGCGGGGACGTGCGGGCGTGCGCTTCTTCGGAGCCGGGCGGGACTGCTCGGCGAGGGGACCGGTCGGCTCGGAGGCCGCGGTCGACAGGACCGCGTTCTCCTTGCGGAACGACTCGTAGATCTCGAGCAGCACCTGCTTCTGCCGCTCGTTGAGCGCCTCGTCGGCGTGGACGGCGTCGGCCACCAGGCCGCTGCCCTCCCGGTGCTCGAGGATGCCGGCCTGCACGTAGAGCGCCTCGGCCGAGATGCGCAGCGCTTTGGCGATCTGCTGCAAGATCTCGGCGCTGGGCTTGCGCAGTCCCCGCTCGATCTGGCTGAGGTAGGGGTTGCTCACACCGGCGAGCTTGGCGAGCTGGCGCAGCGACACGTTGCTGTCGTTGCGCTGGTCGCGGATGAAGTCACCCAGGTGGCGAACGGTCGCCATCGGGCTCTCGATCCGTCGGTCTGTGCTCACGAGAACGACCGTACGGCGAAGTGCTAACAACTGCAAGCACTCTTGCTAGCAGAGTGCGGTGAGGCTGGTCACAGTGGCTGGCCTGCAGCAGCAATCGGCTTTGGCGCTGCGCCTTCGGCGCTTGAGGCGCCTGCAGCCGACCGCTGCTTCCGGCCCTCGTGTCGTCAAGGCGCCTTCAGGCGACCACTGCTTTCGGCCCTGCTCCCGGTGCCGCGGCCTCAGGGGAGGGTGGCGCGGACTTGGCCGACGGGGAGGCCGCCGCCGAGGACGGGGGTGGTGAGCAGGGCGTCGAGGCCGGTGACGCCGAGCAGGTGCAGGGCGGCGGCCATGACGGGCATCCGGGCGCGGCCGGCGCCGTCGGCGATCTTCAGGGCGACGGCCGAGCCGTCGGGCAGGGCAGCGGCGTAGACGCCCTCGGCGCCATCCTTGGCGACCAGGCCGGGGACGGCGGTCATGAGGGCGGTGACGTCGCGGTCGGTGCCGCCGACGAGCTGGGGGTGGCCGGTCATGGCGGTGACCACCCGGTGCTCGCTGCGGACGAGGGCGGTGAAGGCGCGGGCCAGGCCGCGCAGGGTGAGGGCGTGCTGGGGCGCGCCGCAGCCGTCGACCGCGACGTGGGCCACCTGCTCGCCCGCCAGGTCCTCGAGGGCTGCCTGGACGGCGACCTGCACCGGATGGGAGGTGTCCAGATAGCCCTGCGTCGGCCAACCGCGGGCGACGCAGCAGGCCAGCATCGCGGCATGCTTGCCCGAGCAGTTCATCGTCAGGGAGGTCGCGGCGCCGCCGGAGGCGAGCAGGGCGTGCGCGGCTGGTTCGCTCAGCGGCAGGCCGGGCGGGCACCCCAGGGCGGTCTCGTCCAGTCCGGCGCCGGCGAGCATCCGGCGTACGACGGCGAGGTGCTCGGGTTCGCCGCTGTGCGAGGCGGTGGCGAGGGCGAGCTCGGCGTCATCGACGGGCCGCCAGCCGGCGCGCAGCAGGCCGAACGCCTGCAGCGGCTTGTTGGAGCTGCGCGGGAACACGGGCGCGTCGACCTCGCCGAGGGCGAGAACCGTGTCGCCGCGCGCGTCGACGACGAGCAGCGAGCCGGCGTGGACCGACCCGACGTAGCCGGAGCGGACGACCTCGGCGAGGACCGGCCGGCTCAAGAGGTGGGCTGCTCCCCGAGCAGGACGTCGACGTCGGCCTCGCCGTCGCGGTAGCGGCGGGTGATCTCGGCGCTGCAGGCATCCATGACCGTCTGGACCTGACGGCGCTTGCCCGAGAGGATGCGTTCCTCGTCGGCGAGGGTCTGCATGGCGTTCTCGAGCTCCTCGATGGTGCGCGCGCTCACGTCGGACAGGTCGACGTCGGCCATCAGCGACTCGACGTAGCGCCGGTGGCTGTCGGCGCGCGACGGCTCGACGGTCACGTGCCGCCCCATGCCGCGGGCGGGGCCGCGCGGCTCGTCGGCCAGGATGCCGGCCAGGTCGTCGACGAGGTTGCCGGTGCCCTTGCCCTCGCGCCGGTTGAGCTCGGCCCGGATGACGTCGAAGCGCCCCTGCACGATGCGCCGCAGGTAGGACAGGTCGACCTCCTCCTGCTCGGCCTCCTGGCGCAGCTGGCGCAGCTCGGCCAGCGCGACCGTGCCCAGGTCGGTCAGGAAGTCGTCAGCCAGGACCCGGTCGATGCGACGGGTGCCCGTTGCGGGACTGCTGTCCGAGCTCACGGTCGGTCCTTTCGTGGGGCCGGTTCGTACGGCGGCGGCCCCATCGTGGCAGATGCTCGCGTCCGGCGTACGGTCGTCCATTCGGCTCAACGTCGAGGGCCTGTCTGCCGAAGCACACTGAGCGGGGTACGGCGGCTGCCGCGTGGACCAGGGATGGGAGGTCGGACGTGCTCAAGGGCGACCTCGCCAGCACTCCCCTGCCCGAGGTCCTACGCCAGCTCGCCGACGGTCTCGCGACCGGTTGCCTGCACGTCATGGACCCCGCACTGGACCCGGCCCTCATCTACCTGCGCGGCGGTGACGTCTACGCCGTCAGCGTGCCCGGCCGCCGTCCGCAGCTCGGCGCCCGGCTCGTCTCCTCTGGAGACCTTGCGCCCGAGGCCCTGGCCGAGGCCCTCGAGGCCCAGCGGACCGAGCTGCAGGGCTGGCGGCTCGGTGAGCTGCTCGTCCACCTCGGCTACGTCGACCAGCCCGTGATCGAGGCGTTCGTCCAGGAGCAGATCCGCGAGTCGATGTCGGACCTGCTGCGCTGGACCGACGCCACCTGGAAGTTCCGGATCAACCAGCGCACCCGCGAGGACGTCGCGCCCCCTGTTCCCGTCGCCGAGCTGCTCGGTGACCTGCAGGAGCGAGAGGCCGCCTGGCGGGCCATCGACGAGGTGCTGCACGGCCCGTCCGCCGTACCCGTGCTCTCGGCTGGTTCGGCCGCCTCCGACCAGCTCGAGATCGACGCCGACGCCTGGTCGCTGCTGTGCAAGGTCGACGGTGTGCGCACCGTCGATGAGCTTGCCAAGGACTGCGGCTTCACGCTGTTCGAGGCAGGGCAGGTCGTCTACTCGCTCGTGCAGGCTGGGCTGCTCGACGTCGCCGAGGACCTCGCCGGGCCCGAGGCCGCCGCACCTGCGGTGGACCTCGACGAGCTCTTCGAGGAGCCGCCGGCCTTCGACGCCGGGGCGATGGCCTCGCGGCTCGCCATGGCCCTGTCGGTGCCTGCCGACCCGGTCGAGGCTGACCCGGCTCCCGCGGGGCCCGCGGGGCCTGCTGAGCCTGCTGAGGCCGCCGTACCCGCTCCGCGCACCCGCGAGAACCGGACCCTCACCGCCACCCCCAGCTCCGACGACATCGACGGTTCGGTCTCTCGCGTCTCGGCCGCCCTGTCGTCCCTGCTCGGTCCGGCCACGGCGAGCGACGACCTCTTCAACGGCGGGGCCCCTGCCGCCGCGCCCGCCCCCGCGCCCGAGAAGAAGCAGACCAAGCGCGAGCGCGACGCCGCGCTGCGCCGCGAGCGCGACGCCGAGGAGCTGGCCGCCGCCCAGGCCGAGCTCGAGGCCTCCCGCGCCCTCGAGCAGGCCCGCCAGGACGAGCTGTCCCGCAGCGGTGACATGGCGTCCGTGGTCGACCTCGGCGAGGTGCGCCGGGAGCGCGACGCCACCAGCGACGACGAAGCCCGCCTGGCCGAAGAAGCCCGCCTCGCTGAGGAAGCCCGGCTTGCCGCAGAGGCTCATCAGGCGGAGGAAGCCCGCCTCGCCGCCGAAGCAGCCCAGGCCGAAGAGGCACGGCTCGCTGAAGAGGCACGGCTCGCTGAAGAGGCACGCCAGGTCGAAGAGGCCCGGCTCGCTGAAGAAGCGCGCCAGGTCGAACAGGCCCGGCTCGCTGAAGAAGCGCGCCAGGTCGAACAGGCCCGGCTCGCTGAAGAAGCGCGCCTGGCCGAAGAGGCACGGCTCGCTGAAGAGGCACGGCTCGCTGAAGAGGCACGGCTCGCCGACGAAGCCCGCGCCGCCGCCGAAGCAGCCCAGGCCGAAGAAGCCCGCCTCGCGGAGGAGGCCAGGCTCGCGGAAGAGGCCCGCCTGGCAGCCGAGGCCCAGCAGGCCGAAGAAGCTCGGCTGGCCGAAGAGGCACGGCTCGCGGAAGAGGCTCGCGCCGCCGCGGAGGCAGCCCAGGCCGAAGAGGCACGGCTGTCCGAAGAGGCACGGCTCGCCGAGGAAGCCCGACTCGCCGCGGAGTACGCCGCCGCAGAGACTGCCCGCCTCGCCGAGGAGGCCCGCGCAGCCCAGGCCGAGCGGGACCGGGTCGCGGCCGAGGCAGCGAGCCAGGCCGCGCAGGACAACGCCCGTCCGGACGGCGCTGCGGCCGCCTCAGCGTTCGCCGAGCTCAGCGCCGCGGCTGCGGTCGCCGTACCTGCTCCGTCGACCGAGCCGGACCCGCTGCCGGCAGCTGAGCCGGAGGATGAGCCCTACCCGACGTACGGCCGCCAGGACACCGACACGGCCTCCCTGCTCCGCGAGCTCTCCTCGCTGGGCCTGGACGACGCGCCGCCCCCGCCGCCCGCGCGCCCGACGCCCCCCGCCGGCCGCCCGGTCGCGACGGCGCCGCCCAAGAAGAAGAAGGGCCTCTTCGGCCGCTGATCACCGCCGCAACGCGGAGAC
>JANPHZ010000176.1:0-2122 GCA_031424715.1 Frankiaceae bacterium | reverse complement strand
ACCCATGGCACGAGCGGTCGGCATCGACCTCGGCACCACCAACTCCGTCGTCAGCGTCCTCGAGGGCGGCGAGCCCACGGTCATCGCCAACGCCGAGGGCGCGCGCACCACCCCGAGCATCGTGGCGTTCGCCAAGAACGGCGAGGTGCTCGTCGGTGAGGTGGCCAAGCGCCAGGCGGTCACCAACGTCGAGCGGACCATCCGCTCCGTGAAGCGCCACATGGGCACCGACTGGAAGCAGAGCATCGACGGCAAGGACTTCACGCCGCAGCAGATCAGCGCGTTCGTCCTGCAAAAGCTCAAGCGCGACGCCGAGGCCTACCTCGGCGAGGACGTCGCCGACGCGGTCATCACCGTCCCGGCCTACTTCTCCGACGCCGAGCGGCAGGCGACCAAGGAGGCCGGCGAGATCGCGGGCCTGAACGTCCTGCGCATCGTCAACGAGCCGACCGCGGCGGCCCTGGCCTACGGCCTCGACAAGGGCGAGAAGGAGCAGACCATCCTGGTGTTCGACCTCGGCGGCGGCACCTTCGACGTCTCCCTGCTCGAGATCGGTGATGGCGTCATCGAGGTCAAGGCCACCCACGGCGACAACAAGCTCGGTGGTGACGACTGGGACCAGAAGGTCGTCGACCACCTGGTCAAGCAGTTCTCGCTGAGCAACAACGGCATCGACCTGACCGGCGACAAGATGGCCATGCAGCGGCTGCGCGAGGCCGCCGAGAAGGCCAAGATTGAGCTGAGCGCTAGCCAGTCGACCGGCATCAACCTGCCCTACATCACGGCCAGCCCCGAGGGCCCGCTGCACCTGGACGTGACCCTGACCCGCGCGGAGTTCGTGCGGATGACCCAGGACCTGCTCGACCGCTGCAAGGGCCCGTTCCAGCAGGCGATCAAGGACGCGGGCATCCCGCTGGCCTCGATCGACCACGTCGTGCTGGTCGGCGGGTCCACCCGCATGCCGGCGGTCTCCGACCTGGTTCGCGAGCTCACCGGCGGCAAGGAGCCCAACAAGGGCGTCAACCCCGATGAGGTCGTCGCCGTCGGTGCCGCGCTGCAGGCCGGTGTGCTCAAGGGCGAGGTCAAGGACGTCCTGCTGCTCGACGTCACGCCGCTGTCCCTGGGCATCGAGACCAAGGGCGGCATCATGACCAAGCTCATCGAGCGCAACACCACGATCCCGACCAAGCGCTCCGAGGTCTTCACCACGGCCGACGACAACCAGCCGTCCGTGCAGATCCAGGTGTTCCAGGGCGAGCGCGAGATGGCGCAGTACAACAAGAAGCTCGGCATGTTCGAGCTGACCGGCCTGCCGCCGGCGCCCCGCGGCGTCCCGCAGATCGAGGTCGTCTTCGACATCGACGCCAACGGCATCGTGCACGTCTCCGCCAAGGACCTCGGCACCGGCAAGGAGCAGCGGATGACCATCTCCGGTGGCTCCGCGCTGCCCAAGGAGGACATCGAGCGGATGATGCGCGACGCCGAGCAGTACGCCGAGGAGGACAAGCAGCGGCGCGACGAGGCCGAGACCCGCAACCAGGCCGAGGGCCTCGTCTACCAGACCGAGAAGTTCCTCGGCGAGAACGGCGACAAGCTCCCCGCCGAGGGCAAGAGCGAGGTCGAGACCCTGCTGACCGACCTCAAGAGCAAGCTCGGCGGCACCGACGTCGCGGGTATCCGCACAACCGCCGACGAGCTGTCGCGCAAGAGCTCCGAGCTCGGCGCCGCGCTCTACTCGGCCGACGGTGCGGCCGCAACCGGCGGCGGCGCCGACCAGGCAGCGCCCGAGGACGACGGCGTCGTGGACGCCGAGATCGTCGACGAGCCGGCCGAGGACGGCAAGGGTGCCTGATCCGGACGAGTCCGAGTTCGACCCGGATCGCGTCGTCGTACGCGATAAGCGGCGGCTCGACCCTGAGTCGGGTGAGGTCCGCGAGCCAGCTCCCGAGGTGTCCGATGAGCAGCTGGGCGAGGAGCTCTCCGACGACCTGCAGCGCGTCACCGACGAGCTGACATCTGACCTGCAGCGGGTGTCGGCGGAGTACGCCAACTACCGCAAGCGGGTCGACCGCGACCGGGTGCAGGTCGTCGAGCTGGCTACCGCGGGGCTGCTCACCGCTCT
>JANPHZ010000175.1:0-8277 GCA_031424715.1 Frankiaceae bacterium | reverse complement strand
GCTGTCGACGCCGAGCCGATCCAGGTGGGCAGTGATCTGTGGACCGCCGCCGTGCACCACGATCACCTTCACCCCGCAGTAGCGCAGGAACACGACGTCCTCGGCGAACGCGGCCTGCAGGTCGGGGTGGGTCATGGCGTGCCCGCCGTACTTGAGCACCACCTTCTTCCCGCTGAAGGACTTCAGCCACGGCAGCGCTTCAACGAGGGTGGCCGCCTTCGCTAGGTGCGCCTCACGCCGGTTGGTCGTCATGTGCTGTAGGCCGAGTTCTCGTGCACGTAGGCCGTTGTCAGGTCGTTGGTGCGGATCGTGGCCGTGGCGTCACCGGCCTTCAGGTCGATGAGCACGTCGACGGCCCGACCGCTGAACACCACGTCGGCTGGGTCGCCGTCCTGCACTCCCCCACGGCAGACCTGTGTGCCATTGAAGGAGATGTCCACGTCGGAGACCTCGAAGGCGGCCCTCGTCGTCCCGACGCTGGCGAGCACCCGACCCCAGTTGGGGTCCTCGCCGTAGATCGCGCACTTGAAGAGGTTGGAGCGAGCGACGGCTCTGCCGACCTCGACGGCGTCATCCTCCGTCGCGGCGCGGACGACCTCGATGGCGATGTCGTGCGCACTGCCCTCGGCATCGGCCAGCAGCTGCTGCGCGAGATCGGCGCAGACCTGACGCACGGCCTCGTCGAAGGCGTCAACGCTGGGCGTGGCGGCCGCACCAGAAGCCAGAAGCAGGACGGTGTCGTTGGTGCTCTGGCAGCCGTCTGAGTCCAGGCGGTCGAAGGTGGTGCGGGTTGCGGCCCGCAACGCCCGGTCGCAGTCGGCTGCACTGACCTCGGCGTCGGTGGTGACCACCACCAGCATGGTCGCGAGGGCAGGCGCGAGCATGCCCGCGCCCTTCGCCATGCCCCCGACGGTGAAGCCGTCCGCGACGACGACTGCCTGCTTGGCCACCGAGTCGGTGGTCATGATGGCGGTCGCCGCATCGGGACCACCCTCGGCGCTGAGCCCGTCGAACGCCGTCCTGACGCCAGCCAGCAGGAGCTCCCTGCTCAGCGCCGGACCGATCAGGCCGGTGCTGCACACCACGACGTCTTTGGCCCCGTCACCGAGCAGGCCGGCCACCAGCTCGGCCGTCGCGTGCGTCGTCTGGAAGCCCTCGGGACCGGTGCCGCAGTTGGCGCCGCCGCTGTTGAGCACGACCGCGCGGACCTGACCGTCCTGCAGCACCTGCTGGCTCCACAGCACCGGGTTGGCCTTGAAGCGGTTGCTGGTGAACACGGCCGCGGCCGCGCGCGCAGGGCCGTCGTTGACGACAAGGGCGATGTCGGGCGAGCCGCTGGCCTTCAGCCCGGCGGTCGCCCCGGCGGCCCGAAAGCCCCTCGGCCGGGTGACGCTCATGGCGCGGTTCCGCTGATCGACAGGCCAGCCTGCTCAGGCAAGCCGAGCATGAGGTTGGCGTTCTGCACGGCCTGTCCGGCCGCTCCCTTGCCCAGGTTGTCGAGGGCACTGACGACGATGATCCGGCCGGAGTCCTGGTCGACGGTGGCCTGCAGGTGGCAGCTGTTGCTGCCCAGCGTCGCTGCGGTGTGCGGCCAGCGGCCGTCGGGCAGCAGATACACGAACGGCTCGTCGTCGTACGCCGCCGAGAGCACCTCGCGCGGGTCCTGCCCCGTCAGCGGGCGGACCGTGACGGTCGCCAGGATGCCCCGAGGCATCGGAGCGAGCACCGGGGTGAAGGACAGCGAGGTCGCGCCGCTGGCCTGCTTGACCTCAGGCACGTGCTGGTGGCTGCCCACCTTGTACGGCGAGAGGTCACCCATCACCTCTGTCCCGAGCAGGTGGGGTTTGGCGGCCCGCCCGGCGCCGCTCGTCCCGCTCGCCGCGACGACAACGACGTCGGCCGGATCAGCCAGACCGGCGGTGATCAGGGGCGCCAGCGCGACGGTGATCGCGGCGGCGTAGCACCCGGTGTTAGCCACCCGGGCCGAGGTCGATATCGCCTGCCGCGCATCGGGAAGCTCAGGCAGGCCGTAGGTCCAGGTTCCGGCGTGCCTTCCGCCGTACCAGCGCTCCCAGGCCTGCGGGTCGATGAGCCGGTGGTCCGCCCCGAGGTCGACCACCTTCACCGAGGCCGGCAGCTCAGCGGCGAGCCGACCCGACTCGCCGTGCGGCAGGGCCAGGAAGACGACGTCGGCCTCAGCCAGCGCCCCGACCGTGGTGGCGTCGAACTCGCGGTGCGCGAGCTGAGGGAGGTGCGGGTGCAGGTCGGTGACGAGCTGGCCTGCACTCGCCCCGGCACACAGGGCCCCGAGCTCCAGGTCGGGGTGCGCGACCAGCAGCCGGAGCAGCTCTCCACCGGCATAGCCGCTCGCGCCGGCGACGGCGGCTGTCCTCCCCATCCACGCACCATACCTGATGATGCATGTCTATGCACTCACCTGCATGGCGGGCCTGGCTAGTCGGACTTGACCTGCACGTTGCCTCCGCCCAGCGTGCCGCCGTCATCCACCGTGGTGCCGCCCGTGTCCTTGGTGACCACGATCCGGACGGTGTCACTCGACCCGGGCTCCCCGTTGTCCACGACGGTCACGGTGTAGCGGTAGCCGGTCGCCCCGTTGACGGTCGCCGTCCCGGTGATGGTGGCCTTGGACCCGTCGATGACCAGGTGAGCGACCCCGGTGCCGACGACCTTGGTGCCGGCCTTGTCGTCGTAGCTGAGCTCACCGGAGACCCCGTCACTGCCGGCGTGGTGCTCGGCACTGGCCGCAAGGTGGCGCTTGGCGCCGTTGAGCTTCCACCAGCCGCCGCCGCTCACCTTGCCGTTGGAGTCGACGACCGGCGGTGGGGCGGGGGTGCAGCCGACGAGGCACGGCGCCGGCGGGACGACGACACCCAGCCACGTCAGGCTGACGCTGGTCGTACGGCCGTCGACCGAGGCCGTCACGGTCTGCACGCCGGGGGCGCCCGAGATCGCCTGGCCACGGACCCGTCCGTAGGTGTCGGTCGAGGTGCTCAGGTGCCCGAGCGCGCCCGCACCCGCGGTGGACCAGGCGACCGTGCGGTTGGGCAGCGGAAGACCCGCAGCGTTGCGCACCGTGGCCGTCAGGCTGATGGCCTGGCTAGCCAGGCTCGCCGGACTGCTCGCCACCAGGTCCACGGTCGCTGCCCCCGGACGAACCGGCGCTGCTCCACCGTCGGGATAGGTGACCGACCACAGGCCGCGGACGGCGTCGGACACCTCGGCCAGACCTCCCCGGACGACAGCGCGCCAGGTTCCGACGGCGGGGTTGACGACGGACAGTCTCTCATTGGGCGCCGAGGTGCAGAAGGAGCTGTAGCCGTTGGGCTGGGCCCCCGGGTTGCAGGCCAGGAAGGTGGTGCCGAACAACGTCCCATCGGGCCGGTAGAGCTCGAGGTCGACGTCGGTGTTGGCGGTCGTGACGGCCTCCGGACCCCAGTCGATGATGGCGTCCAGGCTGGTGGCGCCGGGGAGCACCGTGTAGGTCGACGCGAAGGTCTGCAGCGCGATGATGGCCGACGCTCCGACCGTGCCCGCGAAGGGGACGACGTCGTAGGTCAGGTGGTCGTCGTACTCCTGGGTCTGGGTCCCGGCAGCCGCAGCCTGCGTCGCGGCGAAGGCGTTCACGTAGCCGGCGCCGACGGAGTACTGCTGGTAGCCCGGCATCGCGGTCGCGGTGTTCTGCAGGACGTTACGGATCTCGACCGGCGTCATCCAGCGACCGCGGGAGGCAAGGGCGGCCTGCTGCATGAGGGCCACGACCCCGGCGACGTGCGGGGCGGCCATCGACGTGCCCGAGCTGGCCGCGTAGTAGGCCACGTCGTTGCCTTGGGCCGTGTCAGGGTCGGTGCCCTGCGCGTTGCCGGCATCGGCGGCGAACATCGTGAAGCCGGTGCTCGCCCGCACGGAGGTGATGACGTCTCCGGGCGCGGTCACCGTCGGGTGCGACTGCACGTGGCCCGGGATGCCCTTGCTCGAGAAGAAGGCCTGGTGGCCATTCTTGAGGCCGCCGCCCACCGAGATGGCCCGGGGGTGGGAGCTGAACATGTTGAGCGAGTCGGTGCGCGTGCCGTCGTTGCCGGCGCCGAACGTGACCGAGACGCCCGCGTTCCACGCGGCATCGATCGCCAGGTTGACCGGGTGCTCGGGGTCGTACGGCGTGAACGCGCCCGGTCCCCAACTGTTGTTGATGACCTTGATGTTGTAGCGGTCCCGGTTCGCGAGCGCGTGGTCGAAGGCACCGAGCACGTTGACCGCCTCGACCACCTCGCCCGTGCCGTAGCCGACGATCTGAGCTCCGTGGGCCACACCGCGGTACTTCTTCGGATCGGTGCCGGCCGTGCCCCACCCAGCAGCGATGCCGGCGACGTGCGAGCCGTGACCGGACGTGCTGTCCGTGCTGATCTGGTCCTCGAGGTAGACGACGGGGTCGCCCAGCACGTCCTCGCGACCGAGCACCTTGACGTTCTGGACGACCTTGACGGGCGTGCCCTTGCAGAACACCGGCCGAGCGCACAGGTCGGGGTGACTGCCGTCGACCCCGGCGTCGATGACCGCGATGCCGACACCCGCACCCGTCCAGCCCAGCTCGTCCCAGACCCGGGCAGCGCCACTCGCGCGGGTCGCCGTGTCGGACAGGAAGCGGTAGCTCTCGTTGGCGTAGACGCCGCGGACCCCGGGCAGCGCCCGCAGCAACGGCGCCACGGAGCTCGGGGCGACGACCACCGCCGCAGGGAGCTGGGTGAAGCCGTGTACCGCATCGCTGACGCCCTCCAGCACGCCGAGCTGGTGGCTGGTCGGGACGGCGGCGTAGGTGACGATCCAACTGGTCAGCGGCCCCGGGGTGGCTGCCGCCGGGGCAGCGACCGTGCTGAGCACAGCGAGCGCGAGACCGGACACCGAGAGCGAACGCACAGTAGGCACGCGGTTACGGTGACGTTCTGCTGGCCCGTCGGCCATGGCCCGTTGTGCCCATTGACCTTGCGTGATGGCGCACCAGAGCGAGCACGCCTGGACTCCACGGCGCTGATTACTGTGCGTGATCAGTTAGTGACGGCCGGTCGAGCGGACCGGTGTCACTGACCGCGCAGGACCGCGCCCCAGTGCTGCGCGGCGGCGCCCAGCGCCTCGTCACGCGCCGCCAGGACCTCGGCATCGGTGAGGGTCCGATCCGGCGCTCGGAAGCGCAGGGTGTAGGCCAGCGAGCGTCGACCCGGGCCGATCTGCGGACCGGCGTAGACGTCGAAGAGCGCGAGGTGCTCCAGCAGCGGACCCGCGCCGGCCCGGAGCGCCTGCTCGACAGCGCCGGCCAGCACGTCGTCTCCGACCACCACGGCGAGGTCGACCGAGCTCGGTGGATAGGTCGAGACGACCGGAGCCCTGACCGGACCCCGCGCTGTCGCCGCGGCGATGAGGGCGTCGAGGTCCAGCTCCCCGACGACCGCCCGCGCGGGCAGCCCCAGGCTCGTGACGACGCGGGGGTGCAGCTCGCCGGCGACGCCCACCTGCTGCCCGTCGAGCAGCAGGACGGCGCAGCGCCCCGGGTGGTGCGGTGGGCTGTCGCCGCGCGACACCGACAGCGTCACGCCGAGCGTGCGCGCCACCGACACGAGCACCTCGACGGCGTCCCCGACCTCGACTGGCCGACCGGCGCGCTTGCCCGTCAGCGCGAGGCCCACGTGCCCGGGCTGCGAAGGCAGGGCGCGGTCCAGCTCCTCCAGCTGCTCCTGCGTCGGTCGCTGACTGGTCTTGGGGACCTCAGCGACGGGGGTCCCGGAGCCTCGGAACACCGACCCGGTTTCGAATAGCGCGACGTCGTACAGCCCGCGGCTCACGTTGCGCAGGACGGCGGTCAGCAGCCCGGGCAGCAGGCCGGGACGCAGCAGCGCCTCCTGCTCCGACAGGGGGTTCAGCACCCGGGGCGGCGCGTGGCCGGCGAGGCCCAGGACCTCCACCAGGTGGTCGGCCACGAACGGCGGCGTGACGACCTCGACCAGCCCGGCGGCGGCGAGGGCCCGCGACGCCGTACGCCGAAGCCGTTGCGCCTCGGTCAGCCCGCGGCCCGCGGGCGCCGCTGGGAGGGCCACCGGGACGGTGTCGTAGCCCTCGAGCCGGATCACCTCCTCGACCAGCTCGGCCGCGCCGGTGAGGTCGGGCCGCCACGAGGGGGGGCTGACGAGCAGCACCTCGTCGCCGGTCACCGCGCAGCCGACCTGCTCGAGTCGCTGCACCACCGACGTGCGGTCGTAGGTCCGCCCGGCGACCCGACCGGGCCGGTCGACAGGCAGGCGCAGCTGCGGACGTGGTGCCCGACGGTCGACGTCGGACACCGGACCCGGTGTGGCGCCGGAGAGCTGGGCGATGAGCTGGGCCGCCTCCTCGACCGCCGCGGCCGCGAGGTCGATGTCGACGCCGCGCTCGAAGCGCTTGCTCGCCTCGCTCGGCAGCCGGTGGCGCCGGGCGCTGCGGGTGATGCTGGTCGGGTCGAAGTGGGCGCCCTCGAGCAGGATGCGGGTCGTGCTGGCCGACATCTCGGTGCTCGCCCCACCCATCACCCCGGCGAGGCCGAGGGGACCGGAGTCGTCGGTGATCAACAGGTCATCAGGGTGCAGGGCTCGGTCCTGACCGTCGAGCGTCGTCAGGCGCTCCCCCGCGGTCGCGCGACGCACCACGATCTGACCGGCGAGCCGGTCGAGGTCGTAGGCGTGCAGGGGCTGACCCAGCTCGAGCATGACGTGGTTGGTCACGTCGACAGCGAGCGAGATGGGACGCATCCCGGCGAGGACGAGCCGGCGCTGCAGCCACGCCGGAGAGGCTGCGGTGGCGTCGAACCCGGTCAGCACGCGGGTCCGGAAGCGGTCGCAGCCGGGGTCGGCCAGCACGACGGGGTAGCCCTCGCCCGTCGCCGGGGGGACCTCGGCCAAGCCCTTGTCGACCAGCGGCAGCTCGAAGGCCGTGGCGACCTCGCGCGCGACTCCGCGCATCGACAGGGTGTAGCCGCGGTCGGGGGTGATGGCGATGTCGAGGACCGCATCGCGTAGGGACAGCAGCTCGACCACGTCGGCGCCGAGCTCGCCCTCGCTCAGCACGAGGATCCCGGCGCTGCTCTCGGCGAGCCCGAGCTCGGCCTCGCTGCAGATCATGCCGTCGGAGGTGCGTCCGTAGGTCTGCCTTGTCGCGATCGCGAAGCCGCCGGGCAGGGCGGCGCCGGGCAGCGCGAACGGCACGAGGTCGCCGACGGCGAAGTTGTCGGCGCCGCAGACCACCTCGTGCACCGCGGTTCCGACGTCGACGTGGCAGTAGCGGATCTTCTTCTTCGGCAGGAACTCGGTGAGCTCCTCCACGTCCAGCACGCGGCCCACGACGACGCCGGTCACGTCGTCGCCGTACACATGGACCTGCTCGACCTCAAGGCCGGCGCGGACCAGCGCGGCCGCGACCTCCTTGGGGGTCGCGCTCAGGCCGGGAACGAAGTCCCTGAGCCAGGACAGGGGGACGCGCATCTCAGGCCTCCGTGCCGAACGCGAGAGTGAACCGCTGATCGCCCTCGTAGAGGTCGCGAATGTCGGTGATGCCGTGCCGGAACATCAGGGTGCGGTCCAGCCCCATCCCGAAGGCGAAGCCGCTGTAGCGCTCCGGGTCCACCCCGCAGGCCACCAAGACCGCGGGGTTGACCATCCCGCAGCCACCGATCTCGATCCAGCCCTCGCTGGAGCAGACCCGGCACTCCCCCACGCCGCGGCAGGCGAAGCACTGGATGTCGAGCTCGGCACTGGGCTCGGTGAACGGGAAGTACGACGGACGCAGCCGGCTCGCCAGGTGCGCGCCGAACATCGCCTCGGCGTAGGCCTCCAGGGTTCCGCGCAGGTGGGCCATCGTGATGCCCTCGTCGACGCACAGCCCCTCGACCTGCCCGAAGACCGGCGAGTGCGTGGCGTCGAGGGCGTCGTTGCGGAACACCCGACCGGGGGCAACGACGTAGCAGGGCAGGCCGCGGGCCAGCAGCGAGCGGATCTGCACCGGGCTGGTCTGGGTGCGCAGGACGACCTGTGAGCCCTCGGGCGCCACCCACAGGGTGTCCTGCATCTCGCGCGCCGGGTGGTCGGCCGGCATGTTGAGGGCGTCGAAGTTGAACCACTCGTGCTCGACCTCGGGGCCCTCGGCGACCTCCCAGCCCATCGCGACGAACACGTCGGCGATGCGCTCCTGGATCGTCGTCAGCGGGTGCCGAGCGCCGCGCAGCACCGTGCCGGGGAGCAG
>JANPHZ010000174.1:0-5554 GCA_031424715.1 Frankiaceae bacterium | reverse complement strand
CCCTGGACGGAGGCGTCGGCGAGCTCGGCCTGGGCAGCGAGCATCTGCTGCTGCATCTTCTGGGCCTGCTTCATCAACTGCTGCATGTTGGGCTGACCGCCAGGTCGCATCTGCCTCTCCCGTCCTCGCCTCGAACCCTAGAGCCCCGGGTGCGGGTCGCGCGGCAGGACCCGGTCAGTCGTCGCCGTCGGTGCTCATCACGGTGCCCCCGAGCTCAGCCGTGACGAGGGCGAGCGCGGCGTCCTCGGCGCGTACGACGGGCGCGGGGGGCGCGCCGGGATCGGGCTCGACGTCGTCGGCGGCCTCGTCACCGGGGGCGAAGCCCTCGACCGGAGCCGCGACCGGCGTACTGCTGGAGGCCGGCACCGGGGTGGTGGCTGCTCCCGAGACGCTGCAGGCGATGTCGAGGTCGGCGCCGACAGCGGTGAGCAGGGCCTCCTTGAGGACCTCGATGTGCACGCCCTCGGCGAACTGCTTGGCCAAGGTGGGCGTCGAGAAGCCCAGCTGCAGGCGCCGGCCCTGGACCCCGAGCACTTGGGCGTCGAGCAGCCGCGCGTGGGTCACCCGCTTGCTGGTCTTGACGACGTCGAGGACGGCGTCCCAGGCTCGGCGCAGCGCGGCGGCGTCCAACCCGCCGGAGCGGGCGGGACCGTCGGCGGCCGGCTCGGCGACGGGTGCCGTCTCGATCCGAGGCGGCTCAGCAGCAGCGCCCAGCGGACTCGTCACCGGCCACGCAGCTACGGCCGCTGGAGCCGGTGCCGGAGCCGCCGGTGCTGCCGGTGCCGCGGATGCCGCCGGCTCCCCCTCCTTGCGGCCGGGTACGGGTGCGTCGGCCGAGCGTCCCTGCCCGGCCGCAAGAGGAGTCGGAGTCGGTACGGCGGGGGGCGCGGCAGCAGCGGGGGCGGGAGCGGGAGCCGGGGAGTGCGCCGGGGCGCCGGCGATGTCGAGGCGGCGCTCGAGGCGCTCGACCCGGGACAGCACCGCGGCCTCGTCCGTCGCCGCGGCGGGGAGCAGCACCCGCGCGCAGACCAGTTCGAGCAGCAGGCGGGGCGCCGTCGTACCCCTCATCTCGGTCAGGCCGGCGGCGAACAGGTCAGCCGCGCGAGACAAGCCGGCCGAGCCGAGCATCGTCGCCTGGCGGCCCATCCGCTCGAGCTGGTCGGCCGGGCAGTCGAGCAGCCCCTTGGTCCCCGCGTCGGGGACGGCGTCGAGGACGACCAGGTCACGCAACCGCTCCAGGACGTCCTGGGCGAAGCGGCGCGGGTCGTGCCCGCCCTCCATCACCTGGTCGACGGTGCCGAACACCGACGCGGCGTCGCGCGCGGCAAAGGCGTCCACCACGTCGTCGAGCAGGGTGTCGGGCGTAACGCCGAGCAGTCCGGCGGCCGCCTCGCGGGTGACGGCGCCGTCGTGAGCCGAGGCGAGCACCTGATCCAGGATCGACAGGCCGTCACGCGCCGAGCCGGCGGCCGCGCGGACCACCAGCGGTAGCACGGTGGGGTCGACCGTGACGCCCTCCTTCTCGACCACTTCCTGGAGCAGCTTGGTCAGCTCGGTACGCGGCATCAGCCGGAAGGGGTAGTGGTGGGTGCGCGAGCGGATGGTCGGCAGGACCTTCTCCGGCTCGGTCGTCGCGAAGACGAACCGCAGGAACTCCGGCGGCTCCTCGACCAGCTTGAGCAGGGCGTTGAAGCCCTCCCGCGAGACCATGTGCGCCTCGTCGATGATGTAGACCTTGAACCGGCTGGCGACCGGCGCGTAGAACGCCCGCTCGCGCAGGTCGCGGGCGTCGTCGACGCCACCGTGCGAGGCCGCGTCGATCTCGACGACGTCGAGGCTGCCGGGCCCCATGGGGGCGAGCGCCACGCAGGAGTCGCAGACCCCGCACGGCTCGGGCGTCGGGCCCTGCTCGCAGTTGAGCGAGCGGGCCAGGATGCGCGCGCTGGAGGTCTTGCCGCAGCCGCGCGGGCCGCTGAACAGGTAGGCGTGGTGGATGCGCTCGTTGCGCAGCGCCTGCATGAGCGGGCCGGTCACGTGCTCCTGCCCACGCACCTCCGCGAAGCTGCCGGGACGGTACTTGCGGTACAGCGCCAGACTCACGACCAGCTCCCTCGCACAACGTCGGCGACCCCCCGCACACCCGCCCAGAGCCCGCCTGCCCTTGCTGCCTTCCGGCCCTGGGGGAGTTCAGCGAGGTTGGCGCCGTACGAGGGGTCGGCGGTCACTCTAGACGTACGCCGCACGCCAGCTTTCGACTACGCTCGGTCCCGCTCTACCCAGGAGGATTCGCCTAGTTGGCCTATGGCGCACGCTTGGAAAGCGTGTTGGGGGCAACCCCTCGCGAGTTCGAATCTCGCATCCTCCGCCAGCTCCCCGCGAGCAGATCGGACGCCGGACATGCCTCGTCGTCGCCACAGCAGACGTACGACGGCCCGCGTCCCCCTCGGTGACCAGGTGCTGCCGGCGGCCCTCACCGACCCGCGGCGCCAGGCCGTGCGAGACCGCCGGTGGACCACGCTCACCGCACACGGCTCGCTGATGATGGCCGGCTTCTTCGGCGTGATCGCGCAGTTCTTCAACGGGACCAAGCCCGAGGTCGTCGCGGAGCAGCAGATGCAGGCGCGCGGCAACGACGGAGCCCTGCAGCCCGACGAGTCGCCGGGGGCGTCCCGCTTCTCGAGCACCATCCGCCTGACCCACGACAACCCCCCCGCCACCTGATTGGGGCGTCGGCTTCGCGTTCAACCCTCCTACCGAAGGGTCGGCCTACCCTTCGCGCATGGGGTTGTACGACGACGTCTATGCCGCCTTTGCGGAAGCGAACGTGCGGTACGTCGTTGTCGGCGGAATGGCCGTCGTGATGAGTGGGCACGTCCGCGCCACCGTCGACCTGGACGTCGTGGTCGACCTCGACCCCGACGCAGCGAGTCGGGCCATGCAGGCGCTCTCCTCGCTCGGACTGCTGCCGCGCGTACCCGTGGCCGCACAGGACTTCGCTGACCCTGCCGTGCGAGAGGGCTGGATTCGGGACAAGCACATGCAGGTGCTGTCCTTCTACGACCCCGAGCACCTGGCTCGCGAGGTGGATGTCTTCGTCGCCTACCCCTTGGACTTCGAGTTGCTCGTCGCTGCGGCCGTACCCGTCCGCACCGGTGCCGCTGCCGTCCCGGTGGCCTCGAAGGGCCATCTGATCGAGATGAAGCGGGCCGCGGGTCGGCCACGCGATCTCGAGGACATCGAGGCCTTGCAGGCCTTGCTGGACGAGGAGGCGGGACGTGACCACTGAGCCGTGGGCGCGGGCGACCTTTGCCGGCACTGAGCGAGCACAGGCCGACGTCATCGCCTCCTTGACCGTCGATCAGCGGATCGCCCTGCTCGAGGAGCTCCTCGCCCTCGCCGAGGCCAGCGGGGCACTGCAGCGCTCGCGGGAGGCAAAGCAGCGCGCCATCGACGAGCTGTGGGGGGCGGGCTAGCCCGTCACGGGACGCGCAGGAACCACGCGGCGAGGTCGGCGCCGACATGGGCCACGGCGGGAGCGGCAGCCGTACCGGTACGCCGGCGCAGCTCGCCGAAGATCAGCCCGACGACGAGGTCCAGCGCCAGCACCTGCCAGCCGTACAGCGGCACGTGCAGCAGCGCAAAGGCCACGGCGCCGACGGCGATCGCAGCGTTCTCACCGGCGCGGCCCGCGACCGCGTCGTAGAGCGCTCCGCGCAGGAACAGCTCCTCGGCGACGGCGACGACGGTGACGACGAGCGCCCACCGGGCGAAGCCATTGCCGTCGTACAGCGGCTGGTCGCCCCGGGTGAGCACGACCGGCAGGCACAGCAGCGCCGCTGCCCCCAGCCCCCAGGCCACCGCAGGCAGGCTCCACCGCAACCGGGCGCCCACAAGAAGGGCCAGCGCGAGCAGGCAACCGCCGAAGACCAGCCCCGCGACCGGGGACTGCGCGACACCGGGACCGCCGATCAGCACCCGGAGCAGGACGGCCAGGGCAAAGCCGGCCGCGAGCAGCAGCGGGACGGCCAGCGACGGCGGGGCAGCGTCCACCTCAGGGGCCGCGGTCATGTCTCATCCTCGCGCAGCGACCAGGTTTGCGAGCTCGCGCGCCCACCGTCCAGACTCTCCGCCATGACGCAGCGGCGCCCCAGGCGCGAGGCCGGGCGGTGGACCGTGCTGGTGGCGCTGCTCGCGGCGGTCTGGCTGATCGCCCCACCGGCCGGCGTGCCCCTCTACGACGGCGTCGGCTTCCCGGATGAGCCCTACCGCTTCGTCCCTGCCCAGGGCGACACGCCACCGGCGACCACCGCGGCAGCACGCATCGACCTCAAGCGAGGCGTCAACCCCGGAGGCCAGGTCGCCAACAGTGCCGAGCAGGGTCCGCAGATCTCGGTGTTCGCGCCACCCCAGGCCTTCCAGGTCGCGACGACCGAAGACAGCCAGCTCGTCGTCCGCGCCGAGGCGGTCGTCCCCGTCAAGCCACCGCCGGGCCGGTTGCAGTCCAACGTCTACCGGCTCACCCTGACCAGCCCGGCGGGGCCGGTGACCGTCAACCCCAAGGCCCAGCCCCTCGGGGTGGCGATGCGCGCGACAGCGGTCGACGAGGCCGCCTTACCGGTCATGAACTTCCGGCCGGATCCGGAGTCACCCTGGCGTGCCCTGGCGACCAAGCGCGTCGGCGAAGACGTCTTCGCCGGACCGGGGCCAGCGGCGGGCGACTACGTCCTGGCTCCCCCGTCCCAGCCGGTAGGGAAGCGGACCAGCACCACGCTGCTCCTAGTCCTGGTGGTCGGCGCGCTGGTGTTCGTGGGTGGCGTGCTGGTCGCCGTACGACGTCTCAACACCGCGCGCGCCGCCGCGACCGACGGCTGATCTCAGGCGCCGAAGAGCAGCCCTAGTCCGCCGACGGTGTAGGCGATCATGACCACGATGAGGGGCCACTGGCCATAGGCCGCGCGCCGTCCGGTCTCCTGCACCAGCGACCGGTCGTGGGCCAGGAAGACGCCGAGCACGTGCCCGACGACGATCGCGCCGACCTGCACGTAGGCGATGGTCCCGGTGCTGACGCGCAGGTAGTCGACGGCGTTGCCGTAAGTGCCGAACAGGTCGACGCCGTCCCGCCCGAAGGGGTTGCTGGCGAGGATCCAGGTGGTCTGGCCGTCGAGCAGCAGCAGCGAGAAGTAGTGCGCGATGGCGTAGCCCAGGGCGATCGGCAGGACGGAGTGGGCGTAGGCCGCCGGAGCGGTCGCGACCTCGCTGTGACTGACCCGACCGCTGAGCCGAGTGCCGACGACGTAGAGCACCGAGGCGATCGCGATCATCACCGCCAGTCCCAGCGTGCCGGAGAGCGTGTCGTTGGCCTCTCCCGGTCCCGTCGTCCAGAAGTCGGTGCGGGACAGCCCGTCGAACGCGGTCGATCCGAGCAGCACCATGAGGACGCCGGACAGGCCCCGCGCCTGCGGCAGGCTCGCCGCGTTGCGCAGCGGGTTGCGCGCGACCCAGCGACCGTCCTCGCTCACCCCCCAGGGCGAGAGCCGCGCGATGAGCTCGGAGT
>JANPHZ010000173.1:0-21766 GCA_031424715.1 Frankiaceae bacterium | reverse complement strand
CTCGCCCGAGGCGAACGCCACCGTCACGTCGGACAGCGCCGTGACGGCGGTGTCCCCGGAGCCGTAGGTCTTGGTCAGGTCGCTGGCCCGCGCGGCGGCGGTGGAGGTGGTGCTCTCGTCGGTCACGCGCGACAGCCTCGCAGGCCCGGCCCGGAACGGGAAGCCGACCCACCGCGATCAACCGTCCGACCCCCGGGTGGGTGTTACGGCGGCGTTGCCTGGTCGGAGGGCGGGCGGTTGAGGTGAGCCTCGACGGCGGCGCGCTGGTGGGGGAGCGGGTCATCGGGTCCCGGCACCACGTCCGGCCACGGGGGCGGCGTACCCCCGAACTCCGGGCACAGGGCCTGGTGGTCGCACCAGTCGCAGAGCTTGCTGCGGCGAGGGCGGAAGTCCTGCAGCTGGGTCGCGCGCTCGATCGCCTCCCACAGGGCGAGCAGCTTGCGCTCCACGGCGAGCAGGTCGGCCTCGTCGGGGGCGTAGCGCAGGATCTCGCGGTCGCCGAGGTAGAGCAGCTGCAGCATCTTGGGGACCTCGCCGCGGGTGCGCCACAGGACCAGCGCGTAGAACTTCATCTGGAACAGCGCTTTGCCCTCGAACGCCTCCCGAGGAGCGCGCCCGGTCTTGTAGTCCGTGATGCGCAGCGCGCCGTCCGGGGCAGCGTCGAGCCGGTCGACGATGCCGCGCAGACGAAGGCCTCCGGGCAGGGTCACCTCGACGAACTGCTCGCGCTCGGCCACCAGCACCCTGCGTGGGTCCTCCAGGCTGAAGTAGCCCGTGAGCAGCTCCTCGGCGCTGGCCAGCCAGGTCGACAGCTCCGTGTCGTCGGTGAACAGGGTCGCCACCTCGGGCTCCGCGGCGACCAGCGCGTCCCACTCGGGGCGCAGCAGCGACTTGGCTCGCTCCGGAGTGCGCTCAGCAGGGTCGAGCTCGAAGAGCCGCTCGAGCACGGAGTGGACCACCGTGCCGCGGGTCGCTGCCGAGGAGGGCGCCTGGGGGAGCCGGTCGATCGTGCGGAAGCGGAACAGCAGCGGGCAGGTCATGAAGTCGCCGGCCCGCGACGGGGACAGCGACCCGACGACGGGAAGCGCGAGGTCGACGGTCATGACAGGGACGGTACGACGGGGGTCCGACAGATCAGGGACGCACGCCGAGGCTGGGGACGACGGCTTTGCGCCCGACGACGTTGGTCAGCTCGCCCAGCCCCTCCACCGCCAGGGTGACCGTCGCTCCCTCCACGAGCCAGCGGTCGAGGTCCAGTCCGCACCCGCCGCCGAAGGTCCCGGAGCCGAGCACATCGGTCGGCCACAGGTCCTCGTCGCGTGAGGTCCAGGCCAGCATCTCGGCGAAGGTCCACCGGCGACCCGTCGTACGGCCGGAGGACCACAGCTCACCGTCCACCGTCACCGTCATGGCGTGCTCGCCCTCGGGCGACCATTCGTCCGGGGTGACCAGCCACGGCCCGAGGGTGGTGGCGAAGTCCTTGGCCTTTGCCGGACCGAGCCAGCAGGCCATCTCGTCCTTCTGCACGTCCCGAGCCGACCAGTCGTTCATGATCGTGTAGCCGAAGACGAACGAGCCCGCGTCCTGTGAAGGGACGTCCCGGCCTCGCCGCCCGATGACCGCGGCGACCTCGCACTCGTAATCGAGCTTGTCGGTATACGACGGCCACGGGGCCGGGTCGCCCGGGCCGATGATGGAGCGGCGGTTGCCCTTGTAGAACACCGGGATCCGCTCCCACGCCGGCGGAACAGGCGAGCCACGGCGGGCCGCTCCCCGCTCGACGTGGTCGCGGAAGGCCAGGAAGTCGCGCAGTGAGTTGGGCGCCCGGAGCGGAGCCAGGAAGCGCACGTCCTCGCCCCGGACCCAGCCGGGTCCGTCGTCGCTGACCGACCGGACGAGGTCGGCCACCCGCTCCTGCGTGGACGGGGTTGCCTCCACCAGGTCGACCAGGTCGGTCGGCGCCTCGGCTCCCCGCGAGCGCCCCCACACCCCCACGTCGAGCACCCGCAGCGCGCCGTCGGTCTCGTGGACGTGACCGAGCCGGGCCGGCCCATCCGGAGCTGTCGTGAAGGAGCACCAGCGCACGCGCCCACCTCCCTGTGCTGTTGTGGTGCGCTCACAGTGGCACCGACCGGCGATGGTCGCAGACAGGGGAGGCGAGCGTGGGCGAGGCGGGTCCGAGCGAGCCGGAGTTGGCCGCCGTCCTGACCGCGTTGGCGGGCGTGCGGCGAGGGGACGCCGTCGTTGCCCTGGGGGTGGGCCGGATCACCCTGGCAGCCCTGGCCGCCGGCTGCGGCGCACCCCTGTTGGACCCACGGACCGCGCCCCCCGCCTGCGCCGTCGTGGTGGTCATCGGCGACCGCAGTGAGCAGGCGGAAGGGCGCCGGCTGCTACGGCCAGGCGGGCGATTCGTGTGTCTGTCCGCCAACGAGGCAGCGGCCCGGATCGAAGCTCGCGAGGCCGGCGTCGCCCTGCGCTTCCTCGAGTCCGTCGGTGAGCAGGTGGCCTGGTCGGCCCAGGCACCCTTCGACCCGACGGCCTGAGCGCCTCCGCCCTACCCTGCAGGGAATGAGCCGTCGCGATGCCTGACGCCGACCCGCTGCCCCGAGGCCTGCGCCTGGGCAGCGTTCTCGGCGTACCCGTCTTCGTCATGCCCTCGTGGTTCGTCCTGGCCGGCTTGCTGGTCGTCCTGCTCTCGCCGCCGCTGGTTGACAGCCTCGGGCCGACGCAGGCCTATGCGGTCACGACGTCCTTCGCCGTTCTGCTCGGGCTGTCGGTGCTGCTGCACGAGATCGGCCACTGCGTCGTGGCACGCGCGTTCGCCCTGCCCGTCCGCAGCATCACCATCACCTTCCTCGCCGGGTTGACCGAGATCGTCCGGCCACCGCAGACGCCCGCCCGCGAGTACGCCGTGGCGATCGCCGGCCCGATCGTCTCGCTGCTGCTTGCGGCCACCGGGGCCGGTCTGCTGCCGCTCTTCGACGACGACTCGGTCAGCGGCCGGATCGCCCTCAACCTGGCGATCACCAACGGGCTGATCGCCGTGCTCAACCTGCTGCCCGGGCTGCCGTTGGACGGGGGGCGGGTGCTGCGCTCGATCCTGTGGCGCGTCACCGGTGACCCCGACCGGGCCACCCGGGGAGCCGCCTGGTCGGGCCGGGTCCTCGGCCTGCTGATCCTGCCGTTGGTGCTGCTCGTGGCACTGCCTGCTCTGGGCTACGGCGACGCGGGGCCGGTCAGCATCGTCTTCGCGGCGCTGCTCGGGAGCTACGTCTACACGCTCGCCACCATCGCCCTTCGCCAGGGCCAGGCAGCCAGCCGGCTGCCACGGCTGAGCGCTCGCTCGCTGACCCGGCCCGCCCTGGCCGTCCCCGCCGACCTGCCGCTTGCCGAGGCAGTGCGCCAGGCCAACGAGGCGGGCGTGCACGGGCTCGTGGTCGTCGACGGCGCCGGTCGACTGGTCGCCGTCGTCTCCGAAGCCGCTGTCCTCGCCACCCCGCCGGCCCGGCGACCGTGGGTCAGCGTCGGCACCTTGGCGCGCAGCCTCGACGAGAGCCTCGTGCTCGACGCCGACCTGTCCGGCACCGAGCTGGTCCAGGCCCTGCAGCGGCACCCCTCGAGCGAGTACGTCGTCCGCGACCAGGCGACCGGGGCCCTCGGCGTCTTGAGCGCCAGTGACGTCTCGCGAGCCCTGACCCAGCCCTCGTGATCGTCGTCAGGTGACGGCTCTCGAAGCCGTCCTGTGGGACATGGACGGACTGCTGGTCGACACCGAGCCCACCTGGACGATCGCCGAGGTCGAGCTCGCCGTCCGCCTCGGCGGCACCTGGTCTGACGAGCTGAAGGCTCAGGTGGTCGGCACCCGGCTCGAGGTGGCCGTCCCGGCGATCCTGCGGTGGTACGCCGCGCCCGACGACCCCGAGTCGATCGCGCAGACGTCGGCGTGGCTGCTGCAGCGGATGGTCGAGCTCTTCGCCGGTCCGATCCAGGTGCAGCCCGGTGCCACGGCTCTGTTGAAAGAGTTGGCCCGCCAGCGCGTACCGGTGGCCCTCGTCTCGTCGTCGTACCGCGTCCTGGTCGACGCTGTCTTGGCGCACGGGATCGGGCGGTTCGACCTCTCCGTCGCCGGGGACGAGGTGTCGCGCGGCAAGCCCGACCCTGAGCCCTACCTGACGGCGTGCGCTCAGCTCGGCGTCGACCCGGGCCACTGCGTGGTGCTGGAGGACTCCCCGGCAGGAGTGGCGAGCGGACTGGCCGCCGGGTGCGCGGTGGTGGGGGTACCCGGCCTACCGGGGGTTCTCCTGCCGCCACACCCGAGGCTCCGCGTCGTGTCGTCCCTGGAGGACGTCGACGCCGAGCTGCTGACCGGCCTGGTCGCCTAGCCTGTCCTGCTTGTGACTACGGGAGCCGCACGACGACGAGGACCGCTGGCGATCGGCGACCAGGTGCAGCTGACCGACCCCAAGGGGCGGATGCACACGCTGACCCTGGAGGCAGGCAAGGCGTTCCACACGCACCGCGGGATCTTGCAGCACGACGACCTGATCGGTGGACCCGAGGGGGTCGTCGTCACGATCGGTGCCACGCAGTACCTCGCCCTGCGGCCGCTGCTCAGCGACTTCGTCCTGTCCATGCCGCGCGGGGCTCAAGTCGTCTATCCCAAGGACGCCGGACAGATCGTGCAGATGGCAGACATCTTCCCGGGGGCGCACGTCGTCGAGGCAGGCGTGGGCTCCGGCGCCCTGTCGATGTCGCTGCTGCGGGCCGTTGGTGACAGCGGCCGGTTGTCCTCCTACGAACGGCGCGAGGACTTCGCCCGGATCGCCCAGGCCAACGTGGAGCGCTTCTTCGGCGCACCGCACCCGGCCTGGACCGTCACCGTCGGCGACCTTCAGGTGGCCCTCGTCGAGCGCGACGTGGACCGGGTGGTCCTGGACATGCTCGCGCCCTGGGAGACCCTCGACGCGGTCGCGGCCGCGCTGCGCCCGGGTGGGCTTGTCTGCTGCTACGTCGCGACCACCACGCAGCTGTCGCGCACTGTCGAGGCGCTGCGCGAGCACGGCTCGTTCACCGAGCCCCAGTCGTGGGAGTCGATGGTGCGGGGCTGGCACGTGGAAGGGCTGGCGGTGAGGCCTGAGCACCGGATGATCGGCCACACCGGCTTCCTGTGCACCTCGCGTCGGCTGGCGGATGGCGTCGAGCCGCCGCTACGGCGGCGCCGTCCCAGCAAGGGCATGGACGTCACCGACTCCGAGCCGGCGAACGACTCGGATGCGCCGTTCCGGCCCGACCTGCCCTGATACCGGCGTCGCGCTCCCGGCGCGTTGCGCGGTTCCTCTCGCCCCTGGGCCGCCGAAGTGACAGGCTGCAGGGGAACCGGGTGCTCGCGTCCGGCGTACAGAGGATGTGAACGACCCGCGACCGGGAGGTGGACGACATGGCCGGCACACGAGGCGGGGTCCCGGACGACGCCCAGAGCAACGCCGACAAGGCGGTCCGAGCCGAGCAGGTCTCCGAGCTGACCGCTCAGGTGAGCTATCTCGAGGAAGAGGTCGCGGTCCTGCGCCGCAAGCTCACCGACTCACCGCGCGCCGTGCGCGGGCTCGAGGAGCGGCTGCTCGAGGCCCAGCAGAGCCTCGCCGCCGCCACCGGCCAGAACGACCGCCTCGTCGGCACCCTTCGCGAGGCCCGCGACCAGATCGTGGCGCTGAAGGAGGAGGTCGAGCGGCTGGCCCAACCCCCCAGCGGCTACGGCGTCTTCCTGGCTCGGCACGAGGACGGCACCGTCGACATCTTCACCGGCGGCCGCAAGCTGCGGGTGGTGCTTTCACCCGACGTCGAGGGAGAGGAGCTGCGGCGAGGTCAGGAGGTCATGCTCAACGAGGCCCTCAACGTCGTCCGCGCGCTGGAGTTCGAGCGGCACGGTGACGTTGTCACGCTCAAGGAGGTCTTGGAGGGCGGCGACCGCGCGCTGGTGGTCGGGCACACCGACGAGGAGCGCATCGTCATGCTGGCCGACTCGCTGATGGACCAGCCGATCAAGGCGGGCGACTCCCTGCTGATGGAGTCGCGCAGCGGTTACGTCTACGAGCGCATCCCCAAGTCGGAGGTCGAGGAACTCGTCCTCGAAGAGGTCCCCGACATCGACTACGCCGACATCGGTGGCCTGGCCAGCCAGATCGAGGCGATCCGCGACGCCGTCGAGCTGCCCTTCCTGCACAAGGAGCTGTTCAAGGAACACCAGCTGCGTCCCCCGAAGGGCGTGCTGCTCTACGGCCCGCCCGGCTGTGGCAAGACGCTCATCGCCAAGGCCGTGGCCAACTCGCTTGCCAAGAAGGTCGCCGAGGTGACCGGCAAGCCCGACGGCCGCGCGTTCTTCCTGAACATCAAGGGGCCCGAACTGCTCAACAAGTACGTCGGCGAGACCGAGCGGCACATCCGGCTGATCTTCCAGCGGGCCCGCGAGAAGGCGTCCGAGGGCACCCCGGTCATCGTCTTCTTCGACGAGATGGACTCGATCTTCCGCACCCGTGGCAGTGGTGTGTCCTCCGACGTCGAGACCACGATCGTCCCGCAGCTGCTGAGCGAGATCGACGGCGTGGAGACCTTGGAGAACGTCGTCGTCATCGGCGCGTCCAACCGCGAGGACATGATCGACCCGGCCATCCTGCGTCCCGGCCGGCTCGACGTGAAGATCAAGATCGAGCGGCCCGACGCCGAGGCGGCCAAGGACATCTTCGGCAAGTACATCCTCACCGACTTGCCGCTGCACGCCGACGACTTGGCCGAGCACGGCGGCTCCCGTGAGGCCACCGTCGCCGCGATGATCCAGCGCACCGTCGAGCGGATCTACACCGAGGAGGAGGAGAACCGCTTCCTCGAGGTGACCTACGCCAACGGCGATAAGGAAGTCCTCTACTTCAAGGACTTCAACAGCGGCGCGATGATCGAGAACATCGTCGCGCGAGCCAAGAAGATGGCCATCAAGGACTTCCTCGAGACCGGCGGCAAGGGGCTGCGGCTGCAGCACCTGATGACCGCCTGCATCGATGAGTTCAAGGAGAACGAGGACCTGCCCAACACGACCAACCCCGACGACTGGGCGCGGATCTCGGGCAAGAAGGGCGAGCGGATCGTCTACATCCGCACGCTCGTCACGTCGACGAAGGGCTCGGAGACCGGCCGGTCGATCGACACGGTGGCCAACACCGGTCAGTACCTCTAGACCGCTGTCGGCTGCTCGTGCCGCACCTCAACCCGACGTGGCAGCTTGCCGCTGCGACGACGGTTGCCCTGCTCCTGCTGACCCTGCTCCTGCGCCTGCTCGGTCGGAGACGGCTCACGGCGGCAGTGGGCGAGGCCACGCTGATCTCCTCGCTCTACACCGCATGGCAGCTCATCGGCACCATCACCCACCGCAACGTCGAGGGCGCCACCGCCAACGCGCTCGCCATCTGGGAGTGGCAGCAGGCGCTGCACCTGCCGAGCGAGCTCGCACTTCAGCAGGCGATAACCCCGCACCCGTGGCTGGTGCAGCTCGCCAACGGCTACTACGTCTACGGCCACTTCAACCCGGTCATCGCCCTGCTGGTCTGGACCTTCGTGCGGCACCGGCCCGCCTACCCGCGCCTGCGCCGGTTGCTCGCCCTGCTGACCGCCACCGCTTTCGTCGTGCACTTCATCCCAGTCGCCCCGCCCCGCCTGGTGCCCGAGCTGGGCTTTCGCGACGTCGCGCTGGAGTACGGCCAGTCGGTCTACGGCTCCTTCGGCGCCGGCATCCCCGGGCAGCTGCTGGCCATGCCGTCGCTGCACGTCGGCTGGGCGATCTTGCTGGCCTACTTCGTGGTCACGGTCAGCAGCAGTCCCTGGCGGTGGCTGGCGATCGCGCACCCGGTGCTGATGACTCTGGACGTGGCCGCGACGGCCAACCACTGGTGGCTCGACGGGATCGTCAGTGGGGCGCTGCTCGCGCTGTGTGTGGCCGGCGACCGCGTCGGGAGCAGGCTGGCTGCGGCCTGGCGCGTCCGGCGTACGGCCCCGGGGCTGACCTCCCCGATCCCGGTCCTCGCCGACCTACGCTGAAGCCATGAGCGTCCGGCGGGTCATGGGCATCGAGACCGAGTACGGCGTCTCGGTCCCCAGTGAGGCGGGCACCAACCACATCCTCGCCTCGAGCCAGGTCGTCAACGGCTACGCCGGGACGACGCCGGAGAGCCGCGTCGTCGACCGGCGCACCCGCTGGGACTTCGAGGAGGAGAACCCGCTGCGCGACGCGCGTGGCTTCGACGTCGCGGTCGGCCTGAGCGACCACGGCGAGCCCGACGACGACCTGGGGCTCGCCAACGTCATCCTCACCAACGGGGCCCGGCTCTACGTCGACCACGCGCACCCGGAGTACTCCTCGCCCGAGGTCAGCAACCCGCTCGACTGCGTGCTGTGGGACAAGGCGGGGGAGCGGGTCATGGCCCTGGCGGCCGAGCGGGCGAAGGCGATCCCCGGCGCGGCTCCGATCCAGCTGTACAAGAACAACACCGACAACAAGGGCGCGTCGTACGGCACGCATGAGAACTACCTGATGGCCCGCCAGACGCCCTTCGCGGAGATCGTGCGGCACCTGACGCCGTTCTTCGTGAGCCGACAGGTGGTCACCGGAGCGGGTCGGGTCGGGCTCGGTCAGGAGGGCCGCGAGGCCGGCTTCCAGCTCAGCCAGCGTGCCGACTTCTTCGAGGTCGAGGTCGGGCTGGAGACGACGCTCAAGCGGCCGATCATCAATACCCGCGACGAGCCGCACGCCGATCCCGAGAAGTACCGGCGCCTGCACGTCATCATCGGCGACGCCAACCTGGCCGAGCTGTCGACCTACCTCAAGGTCGGCACGACCAGCCTGGTCCTGGCGATGATCGAGGACGGCTGGTTCGCCCAGAGCGGCATCGACCTGCAGGTCGAGCGGCCGGTCACCTCCCTGCGTGCGGTGTCGCACGATCCCACCCTGTCGCACGAGCTGGTCCTGCGCGACGGCCGCCGGCTGACCGCGCTCCAGCTGCAGCGCGAGTTCTTGGACCAGGCACGCAAGTACGTCGACGACCGGCTCGGCAGTGACGCCGATGCCCAGACGCTGGACGTGCTCGGTCACTGGGAACGCGTCCTCGACCGGCTCGGGAGCGACCCGATGTCGCTCGCCGATGAGCTGGACTGGGTCGCCAAGCTGTCGCTGCTGAACGGCTACCGCGAGCGGGACGGGCTCGACTGGAGCTCACCCAAGCTGGCGCTCGTCGACCTGCAGTACTCCGACGTACGCCAGGACAAGGGCCTCTACAACCGTCTGGTCGCGCGGGGGTCGATGTCGACCCTGCTGGCCGAAGCGGATATCGCCCGCGCCGTGACCGAGCCGCCTGAGGACACGCGGGCCTACTTCCGCGGTCGCTGCCTGGCGAAGTACCCCTCGCAGATCGCCGCCGCTTCGTGGGACTCGGTGATCTTCGACGTGGGCCGCGAGTCGCTGCAGCGGGTGCCCACCCTGGAGCCCTTGCGCGGCACCAAGGCGCACGTGGGCGAGCTGCTGGACAGCTGCGACGACGCACTGTCACTGGTGCAGACCCTCACCGGCCGCCGCTGACCCAGCCCTGACCCGCCGGTCAGGTGCGGCGGAGCTGGTCGAGGGCGGTCCGGGTCCGCTCGGCGCGTTCCTGCGCCCGCGCGACCGCAGACTGCCCGCGCTCGGCCTCCGCTGCCGCCTGGTCGACCTCCGCCGCCGCGGCGTGGTACTCGGTCTGCGCGGCGACCAAGGCTCGCTCCGCGTCGGCCACGGCAACCGCCCGCTCGGTCTCGGCCTGCACCGCTTCTGCCTTCCGCGCCACGGCGCGGTCCCAGGCGCGTACGGCGTCATCGAGGGCCCCGGCGGCCTCCTGCGCCGCACGCTCCGCCGCTGCGACCTCTCGCGCGCCGGGTTGCTGCGCGGGCCGGGCGGAGGCCTTCGCGCGGGTCGGTGCGCCGCCGGTAGGTCCCGCCGCCACTGCACCCGCCAGGTCCACACCGCCGAAGCCGGCGTACGACAGGGCCCGGATCAGCCGACCGCCGCGGACCGCGTCCGCCGAGGCGGGATCGGCGAGCGCCGTCTCGAGCGTGCTGGCGATCTCGTCGCGGACCGCAGCGCTCACGGGCCGGCTGGCCCCCCGGACCGCCTGCTCGGTCACTGCCTCGACCAGCGCACGGCGCTGCCCGCCGAGCTCGCGCAGATCGCTGGCCGACCGCTCCTGCTGAGCCTGGGCGAGTGCGGGGCCAAGGGAGAGCAGCTCGGCCAGGACCTCGGCCTGCTCACGGGCCAACCGGTTGACGAGCCAGGCGCTCACGCTGGGCTTGCGCAGGGCCTGGATCTCACGGCCGAGGTCGCGGTGCTCGCGCCGGAGGGCGTCCCGGGCCGCCGTGAACTCCTCAGGTGGCAGGGCGTAGAGCTGGTCGGTGATCGCGTCAAGCACCAGGCCAGCCTGCCTCCTAGTCCTTGCGGGCGACCGAGGCCGTCGTCCGAGCCGGCTTGCGGTCGGCGTCACCGGCGTAGTCGACCGTCACCGGGACCGAGCGCGCCGGACCCTTGGGGTAGGTCGCGTCGACCGCGGCGCGGCCGTCCTGGTCGCTGGTCGCCGTCAGCCGCTGCTCGTCGAAGGCGAAGGTGACGATGGCTCCCGGCACGGCGGTCCCGGACGCATCCGTGAGCACGGCGGACAAGTGCACCGCCTTCTGCTTGCCCGCAGCCGTGTCGCCGTCGTAAGTCAGGGTCGTGTCGGTTTGGGGCTTGGGGGACTCGGTGAAGCTGGCGTCCTGGGCGAGCGAGACGAGGGGCTTCTCGAAAGATCGGCCGTACTGCTCGCCGACGCTGCCGTCGTGCATGCCGGGCAGGAAGACCTGACGCTGCGAGAAGACGATCTCGTCGACCGGCACGGTCTGGCGGGCGTTGTCGCTGTCGGCGAGGAAGAGCAGGTGCACGCCGTGAGCGCCGATGTCGCCCTGGAAGAACGCCGTGCTGTTGTCGACAACACCGTCGGCAGGGGTCCAACAGCGCCGAGGCAGGCCGGTGGCCGGGTCGGTCTGCGGCTCACCCGCGCTGCGCAGCTTCAGCCGCGGGCCGGGGTTGGTCCCCGTCGCGTCGTCGAAGCAGGAGTCGTCGCGGTAGTAGGGGACCGAGACCACGCTCTGCGCGAGCCCGCCCGCGGTGGTGCTGCGCACCTCAGGGTCGTAGCGATCGACGATGGTGCCGCTCGGACCGGCCGTCACCGACCAGTCCAGGGCCGCGCCGGGCTTGGCCATCGTCGGGTCGGTCACGTCGGCGCTCTGGTGGTACGGCGACAGGCTGCACAGCTGGCTGGTCTGATAGACGTCGCGATAGGTCTGGGTGGCGGTCCCGGTGTCGTTCTGGTCGTACTTGTTGTTGCACGGGTCGTCCAGGTTGCCCAGGACCTCGTCGTTGCTGCCGTCGATCGCGACGCCCTCGGGGCGCTGCGGGTTGTAGTACTTCGTCATCACGCCGGCGTTGTAGTCCCACTGCGCGTAGATGCCATCCAGCGGCGGGATCACGTGCACCCGCAGCCAGGTCTTCTGCACCATGTCGTCGCTGTAGAAGGTCTCCCTGCGCACGACGTTGGTGCCGCTGTCCGCGCCCCAGGTCTCGCGGATGGTGCGCACCGGGCCGGAGCGCTCACCGAGCAGGGTCGACGAGCCGCCCCAGTTGGTGTCCTCCTCCTCGTAGCCGCAGCACGGGGTCTCGGACTCCGCGTCCTGCTGGAACGCGCGGGCCTTCCACCGGTCGACGAGGTCAGGTCCGTAGGTCGCGGCGCTGTCCTCCTTGACCTGGATCTGGGTCATCAGCCAGCGCCCGTCATAGCGGTAGCGATAGCGGTCCGTGGTGATCGTCGCGGTGTCCCTGGGGCGGCGCCGCTGGATGTCTGCGCTGCCGTCGGCCTTGCGGATCAGGTTGCCCTCGGCGTCGCAGTAGACCCCGGTCGCGGCGTTTCCGTAGTTGTCGTACGACGACTCCGACTTCTCGTAGGTGTCGGCGTTGGCGTCGCGCTGGTAGCGGACGTAGCCGTTCGTCGCGTCGTACGACGGCGCCAGGCCCTGCATGACGTAGACGTAAGAGACCTGGCGGGTCAGCGGGTCGGTGACGGCGATGGCCTTGACGTCCTTTGCCCCGAACGGCTTCTTGGCGCTCGGGGGGGCCTGCGGTCCGGCGTCACGGGCCATGAAGACCAGTTCGTCGTTGCTGTCGAGCCCCTTGACGGGGTCGCTGGCCGTCGCGGACACCGGCACGGCCAAACAGGGGTCGTTGGGGTCGCTGCCGGTGAAGCGGAAGCCCTCGCGGTCAAACGCATAGCTCGTGTGCTGGTCCTGGCCGGAGTAGACCGCGAAGCCTGAGGCACTGTTGTCGAGGTAACGCGTGAACACCTCGTCGACCTGGAACGGGATCTCGACGAAACGCGACCCGTCCCAACGCCATCCGCTGAGCCGGCGGATGTCGGCACCGGCCGGTGCTGCCACCCGCGAGGAGTCGAACTCCGGATCGACGTAGCGGTTGTGCTGGCACTTCTCGTCGAACGACTGGCACTCGGTCAGGTCGGTCAGTGGCGCCTTGACGGTGATGTTGCTCGGCGTGGCCCACGTACCGAGGTCGGCGCCGGTCAGCACGACCGAGTCGACGGCCCGCGCAGCTGCGACGGTGGGGTCGGGCACAGGGGAGGCCTGCGCGGCGACGAGGGCCACCCCGGCGGGCAGCAGCACGGCGGTGGACACGGCAAGGGTCAGGACGCGACGCAGCATCCCTCGTGTTTCGCTTTCGTCTGCGCCAACCCTGCTGTTACGGACCACAGCAGCAGGCTGCCAGCCTCGTGATCAGTCCCAGCGGGACTCAGCCGGCCCGGACGTCGAGGACGCTGGCGTTGCCGCGGCCATCCACCTTGAGCCGCGCGACACCGCCCTGGCTCAGGTCGCGCTCCAACGCCTTGGCCTTGTCCTGGGGGAGGAACAGCGACTCGATCCCGCAGTTCAGCGAACCGGTGAAGCGGCACTTCACGAACGGACCGGAGGCCGGCCGCTCACGGACCACGGCGCCCGCCCGCCACAGCGCACCGTCGGGGACGAGTGGGACGTAGACCGTTCCGTCGCCACCGCTCGAGACGTTCTCGGTCCGGAAGTCGGTGTAGCGCAAGGTGACGTAGGCCCCGCGGAACGGATCGATCGGGTCGAGGGGCTCGACCCGGACCGCGTAGGTGTCGCCGAGCAGCCGCGCCGACAGCCGCGGCGCCACAGCCACGACGACCAGGCCGGCCTGGACGGCGACCGCCGCCACTAGCGCAGTTGTGCGGCTGGGAACCCTCACTCGGTCACCTCCTCGAGCAGGCGGCGGCGACCTCGCTCGGCCACGGCGCCGACGCCGATCAGGATGACGCCCAGGATCAGGAACAGTGCAGCGCCGGAGAGCAGCGGCGCGAAGACCCCGAAGCTCTGCACCGTGACGAACAGGACCAGGCCGGCGGTGGCCAGGTTGATCAGCTGCGGCCGGTCGCGGGCCGCTCCGACCACGGCGAACCAGACCGAGGCGGCCAGGTAGACGACGGTGCCGACAAGAGCGTGCGACAGCTCGGCGCCGCTGAGGGTGCCCACTTCGTCCACGGGCGCCCAGGCCGCGAGCAGCAGGCCCGCGCCCAGCATCGCCCCGACGGCGGCGAGCTCGCGTCGGGCCTGCAGGTCGGCCCGGCCCGCGGCTGCGGCGGCCAGGGTTAGAGCCAGCAGGAGACCCACGACGCCCACGGCCGGCAGGTCAAGTCCGTCCCGCCCGACGTCCGGGAGCGCGGCGCCGAACAGGGCGGCGAGCGCGAGCAACCCGCCGACGACCGACCAGGGAGCGGCGAAGCGGTCGAGGGTGCTCGCCACCAGCTGCTCGTGCAGGACGGCGACCGCGGTGGCAAGCACCGCGGCGATGAGCAGGCCGGCGATGAAGGCGGTCCCGTCACCGGCCCGCTCACCCAGGGCCCACGCGAACCAGCCGACCATCGTGGTGATCCCGACGAGGAGCGGCCCGATGCCCCGACAGGCATAGGCGTAAGCAAGCGCACCGGCGGCCCAGCAGCCGAGCAGCCCAGAGCTGTACGCCGGGACCTGCAGGCTCTGGGCCGCCTGGAAGATCGTGCCGCCATAGGCGGCCACGGCGATGAGCCGAGCGCTGCCGACGGCGATCGAGCGATCGGCATCGTCGCCCTGGGCGTCGTGGTCGGGCAGCCTGCGGCGCAGGACCTCCGCGCTCGCGACCGCACCCAACCAGACAGCCACGATGCCGAGGAAGCGCAGGCCGGGCGATAGCTGGTCGATGTTGGACGCCACGAGACTGATCAGCCCGACGCCGACGAAGGCAGCACCGAGGACCGAGAGCAGGCGGACCACCGTCGTACGACGGCTGGCGACATAGCGCTCCAGGATCGCCTCGGCACCGCCGTCGTCGACCAGGCCCTCGCGCTGCCAGTCGCCGACCTCTCGACGGAGCCAGTCCAGCTGCGCCGGGGAGATCTCGTAGGTCTTGGCCATCTCGCTCCCTTCCGCGACCAGTAGACCGCATCGGGACCGCTCCGGAGATAGGCTCAGCGACACAGGTTGACCGAGCATGTCGAGGGGATCCGGGAGACGCCATGGCGGCCAAGGACAGCGGGGGGCAGGACCGCGCGTCGAAGCGCTCGGAGGAGGTCGAGGAGGTCGCCGTCGAGGAGACCAGCGACGTCCAGGAGCGCGTCGGCAAGCTCACCGACGACGTCGACGCACTGCTCGACGAGATCGACGAGACACTGGAGTCCAACGCCGAGGAGTTCGTCCGCGGGTTCGTGCAGAAGGGCGGCCAGTAGTGCCCCAGCAGGCCAACGAGCATGGCCGACTGCCGGCGCACTTCACGGCCCCGGGCACGTCCTCCTTCAGTGACTTCCTCGGCGCAGCAGCGCCCGAGCTGCACCCCGGCAGCCGCCGGGAGCTGCCTGCCGGGCACATCGAGGCGCCGCACGGCACCACGATCGTCGCGGTGACCCACGTCGACGGCGTCGTGATGGCCGGCGACCGGCGCGCCACCATGGGCAATGTCATCGCCCAGCGCGACATCGAAAAGGTCTTTCCGGCCGACGAGTTCTCCTGTGTCGGCATCGCTGGCACCGCTGGGCTGGCCATCGAGATGGTGCGGCTGTTCCAGGTCGAGCTCGAGCACTACGAAAAGCTCGAGGGCGCCACGATGAGCTTGGAAGGCAAGGCCAACCGGCTGTCGGCCATGATCCGGGGCAACCTCGGGATGGCCATGCAGGGACTGGCCGTCGTACCGCTGTTCGCCGGCTACGACCTCGACATGGGAGGCGGCCGGATCTTCTCCTACGACGTCACCGGCGGGCGCTACGAGGAGCACAGCTTTCACAGCGTGGGCAGCGGCAGCGTCTTCGCCCGCAGCGCACTCAAGAAGAAGTTCCGTGACGACGTCGACGAGGCGGCCGCCATCCGCCTGGCCGTCGACGCGCTCTACGACGCCGCCGACGACGACTCCGCCACCGGCGGACCTGACCTGTCGCGGCGGATCTTCCCGATCGTCATGACGGTGACCGCCGACGGACTGCGACGCATCTCCGACGACGAGGTCGGTGCCGTCGTCCAGAGCGTCGTCGACGAGCGCATGACCAACCCGGGGGGCTGACCACCATGAGCACGCCGTACTACGTCTCGCCCGAGCAGCTCATGAAGGACAAGAGCGACTACGCCCGCAAGGGCATCGCCCGGGGCCGGTCGGTCCTGTCGGTGCAGTACGCCGACGGGATCTTGTTCGTGGGGGAGAACCCCTCCAACGCCCTGCACAAGATCAGTGAGATCTACGACCGGATCGCCTTTGCCGCAGCGGGGAAGTACAACGAGTTCGAGAACCTCCGGTTGGCCGGGGTGCGCTACGCCGACCTGCGGGGCTATCAGTACGACCGGCGCGACGTCACTGGTCGGGGCCTGGCCAACGCCTACGCGCAGACCCTGGGCAGCATCTTCACCGAGTCGGGCAAGCCCTACGAGGTCGAGCTCGTGGTCGCCGAGGTAGGTGCCTCGCAGGCCGAGGACTCGATGTATCGCCTCACCTATGACGGCTCGGTCACCGATGAGCACGGTTTCGTGGTGATGGGCGGCAACAGCGAGCCCATCGCGGCCTACCTGCGCGAGCGGCACGACCCGACCGCAGGGCTCGCGGAGGTGCTGCAGCTGGCGATGGCGGCGCTGGTGCAGCCGGTGGCTGACGGCACAGAGCCGCGCGTGCTCGCCGCGGACGACCTCGAAGCGGCGGTGCTGGACCGGACCCGACCGCGGCGCGCCTTCAAGCGGCTCATCGGTGGCCGGCTGCAAGACCTGCTGAGACCTGCCGCGTGAGGCGGCTCCCTGCGCTTGTCGTGGCTGGCCTCGTCCTCAGCGGCTGCGGGTCGAGTGGCGCGCCATCGTTGAGCGACCAACCGACGTCGGCCCAGCCGGTGTCCTGCGATCCTGCCGCGGCGACCCCCAGTCCCACGGGACCGGTCGATCTCGCGGTCAAGCCCGTCGTCGAGATCCCCGACGCGGCGCCGCCGTGCTCGCTCGTGACCGCCGATCTGGCTGTGGGTACCGGAGCGGTCGCTGAGGCGGGCAGGACCTTGACCGTGAAGTACGTCGGCGTGACCTATCTCGACGGCCAGGAGTTCGACACGTCCTGGGGCAAGCCCGACTTCACCTTCCTGCTTGGCGGGGGAGAGGTCATCGCGGGCTGGGACCAGGGCTTCGTGGGCATGCGCGCTGGCGGACGCCGCCAGCTGATCATCCCGCCGGAGTTGGGTTACGGCGCCCGCGGCTCGGACCCCATCCCGCCGAACGCGCCGCTGGTGTTCATCGTCGACCTCGTCGCGGTGAGCTGACCCGCAGTTCTACGGACTCGCGACGGCGCCGGTCGCGAGCAGCTCATCGACATCGCCCTCGCGCAGCCCCCACGCGACCAGCGCCGCGCGCTGGTCGCCAGCGGGGTTGGCCGGCGTGGCGGTCGGGGTGCGGGAGAACCGGGGCGCCGGTGCAGGCTGGAGGATCCCGTCGACGTCGATCGTGACGGCCCGCTCGCGCAGGTGCGGGTGGTGCGCCGCCTCCGACATCGTTAGGACGGGAGTCACGCAGGCCGGCCGCCCCTCGAAAAGCGCGGCCCACTCGTCGCGGGTGCGGCTCGCGAACGTCTGGGTCAGCCGGTCGCGCAGGACCGGCCACTGGGCGACGTCCCACTGGGCCGGGGCGTCGGTCAGCTCGAGAACCGCCATCAGCTCGGCGAAGAACTGTGGCTCCAGGGCCCCCACGGCCAAGAACTGCCCGTCGCTGCAGGCATAGGTGTCGTAGAAGGGCGCCCCGCCGTCGAGCAGGTTGCTGCCGCGCTGCTCCTGCCAGGCGTCGCCAGCGGCCATCCCGTAGAACATCGTCATCAACGAGGTGGCGCCGTCCACCATGGCGGCGTCGACGACCTGACCCTTGCCACTGCGCTGGCGCTCCACCAGGGCAGCCAGGATGCCCATGGCGCAGTAGAGGGCGCCGCCGCCGAAGTCGGCGACGAGGTTGAGCGGCGCGACGGGCTTGCGACCCGGCTCGCCGATGGCGGCGAGCGCACCGGTCAGCCCCGCGTAGTTGATGTCGTGCCCGACGTGCGACGCCCACGGGCCGGTCTGCCCCCAGCCGGTCATGCGGGCGTAGACGAGCGACGGGTTGCGCGCCAGGCACACGTCCGGCCCGATCCCCAGCCGCTCGGTCACCCCAGGCCGGTTGCCCTCGACCAGGACGTCAGCCTGCTCGAGGAGCCGGAGCACCAGCTCAGGGGCGAGCAGGTGCTTCAGATCGACCTCGACCGACCGGCGCCCGCGCGCGAGCAGGTCGGGTCCGGTGAGGCGCAGCCCGCCACTGCCCGGCCGGTCGATCCTCAGCACGTCGGCCCCGAGGTCGGCCAGCAGCATGCAGGTGAACGGCCCCGGACCGATCCCGGCCAGCTCGACGACGCGCACTCCTTCAAGGGGTCCAGGCATGCCGAAGAACCTAGTGGTGCCACGGGCTCAGGGAGATCGGGTCCTAGGGTGCGGGACATGACTGATCCGCACTTCGGCGAGCAGGGCGGGCGCCTGTCCTACGGCAGCTATCTGCGGGTGCCCGAGCTGTTGCAGCAGCAGGTGCTGGTGTCTGACCCTGCGGCGCACGACGAGCTGCTGTTCATCACCGTCCACCAGGTCTACGAGCTCTGGTTCCAGCAGATGCTGCACGAGCTCACGGCGGCTCGGGACCAGATGCTGGCCGGGCACACCTACCTGCCGCGCAAGGCCTTGAACCGGGTCCACGTCATCGAGCGGGTGCTGATCGCGCAGGTGCAGGTTCTCGAGACGATGACGCCGCAGGACTTCCTCGCCTTCCGGGCCCACCTCGCTCCGGCGAGCGGCTTCCAGTCGGTGCAGTTCCGCGAGCTGGAGTTCTTGTCCGGAGCCCGCGACGCGGCGTACGTCGAACGGATGGGTCAGGCATCGGCACCGGAGCAGGCCCGGATGCGGCGCCGGCTGTCCGAGCCCAGTCTCTGGGAGGCCTACCTGCACCTGCTGCGCGAGCGCGGCTTCGCGGTCGGCTCAGCCGAGGAGCGACGGGCTGCCCTGCTGTCGATCGCGCGAGCGGCCGTGGCCGAGCCCGAGCTGTGGGAGCTCGCAGAGGGGCTGCTCGAGCACGACTCGCTGGCCAGCCAGTGGCGCTCGCGGCACGTCGACATGGTGGAGCGCCAGATCGGCACGAAGTCGGGGACCGGTGGCTCCACGGGTGCGCCGTACCTGAGGTCTCGACTCGCGCTCCGCTACTACCCCGAGCTGTGGGAGCTCCGCAGCGACCTGTGACGCGTCAGGCCTTCTTGTAGCGGTAGCTGTAGGTCAGCGTCGCCTCGGAGGTCCCGAACAGGTTGCACGGCAGGATGTCCACCGGGCCACCCTTTTTGAGGCGCAAGGACGTCGACTCGGTCTTGGGCGCATCGGCATCGGCGCTGCCGAGGACCTTGCCCGACGGCTCGGTGATGAGCAGGCTCCACTCACCGGTGAAGCCGGTGATGGCGATGTCCAGGACGCCCGCTGCTGGGACCACGACGCGCACGGGCTTCTCCCTGGGCAGCTCACCCAGGCAGTGCTCCGACCCGAGCAGGTAGCCGGTCGGGTCGGGGGTCTCGTCGACGAAGGCGACCGTCTTGCTGAAGGGCTTGGGCGTCCCGGCCTGCACCGGCGAGAGCGCACCGGCCGCGACGACGAGCACGGCGCTGATCAGCAGGGGTCCTCGGAAGCGCATCTGCGGGCTGCCTCTCACGTCGGTGTGCGCACCCTCTTCGCCGGGACGCGCCGCGTTCCTGCCTGGAGGGGCGCAGGAGTCGGCTGAGGGCATAGGGTTCGGCCGTGGAACGCCGCATCTTCGGCATCGAGAACGAGTACGGCGTGACGTGCACCTTCAAGGGCCAGCGCCGACTCTCGCCCGACGAGGTCGCCCGCTACCTCTTCCGGCGCGTCGTCAGTTGGGGGCGCAGCAGCAACGTCTTCCTCAAGAACGGTGCGCGGCTCTACCTCGATGTCGGGAGCCACCCGGAGTACGCCACGCCGGAGTGCGACAACGTGCTCGACCTCGTCACCCATGACAAGGCCGGGGAGCGCACCCTCGAAGGCCTGCTCATGGACGCCGAGCGTCGCCTGCGCGAAGAGGGGATCGCCGGCGACATCTACCTGTTCAAGAACAACACCGACTCGGCCGGAAACTCCTACGGCTGCCACGAGAACTACCTGGTCGGCCGGCACGGGGAGTTCTCCCGGCTGGCCGACATCCTCATCCCGTTCCTGGTGACCCGGCAGATCATCTGCGGCGCCGGCAAGGTCCTGCAGACGCCGCGCGGAGCCGTGTACTGCGTCAGCCAGCGGGCCGAGCACATCTGGGAGGGTGTGTCGTCCGCGACCACCCGCAGCCGGCCGATCATCAACACCCGCGACGAGCCGCACGCCGACGCCGAGCGGTTCCGCCGCCTGCACGTCATCGTCGGCGACAGCAACATGAACGAGGTCACGACGCTGCTCAAGGTCGGGACCGCCGACCTCGTGCTGCGGATGATCGAGGCAGGCGTGGTCATGCGCGACCTGACGCTCGAGAACCCGATCCGGGCGATCCGCGAGGTCAGTCACGACCTGACCGGCAGCCGCAAGGTCAAGCTGGCCAACGGCCGCGAGGCCAGCGCGCTGGAGATCCAGCGGGAGTACTTCAACAAGGCGAGCGACTTCATCGATCGCCGGGGCGGTGACGTGACCGTCAAGCGGGTCCTCGAGCTGTGGGGGCGCACCCTCACCGCCATCGAGACGGGCGACCTGTCGCTCGTCGACCGGGAGATCGACTGGGTCACGAAGTACCAGCTTCTCCAGCGCTACCAGGCCAAGCACGACCTCACCCTGTCGTCGGCGCGCATCGCCCAGCTCGACCTCGCCTACCACGACATCAACCGGCAAAGAGGCCTCTACTACCTGCTCGAGCGCAAGGGCCTGGTCGAGCGCGCCACGACCGACCTGGCTGTCTTCGAGGCCAAGTCCGTGCCGCCGCAGACCACCCGCGCCAAGCTGCGCGGCGAGTTCATCAAGCGGGCCCAGGACAAGCGGCGCGACTTCACCGTCGACTGGGTGCACCTCAAGCTCAACGACCAGGCCCAGCGCACCGTGCTGTGCAAGGACCCCTTCCGCTCCGTCGACGAGCGGGTAGACAAGCTGATCGCATCGATGTGATGCCCAGACCCGAGGAGCCGAGCCATTGAGTGACAAGCCCGTCATCGAGATCCCCGAGGGCGACCCGCCCACCGACCTGGTCATCGAGGACCTCACGGTCGGCGACGGCGCAGAGGCGGTCGCCGGGACCCAGTGCACCATGCAGTACGTCGGGCACGGCTGGTCCACGCGCAGCCAGTTTGACGCCTCGTGGGACCGCGGTGAGCCGTTCTCGTTCCGGCTCGGTGCCGGGATGGTCATCGGCGGTTGGGATCAGGGCGTCGCCGGGATGAAGGTCGGCGGTCGGCGCAAGCTGACCATCCCGCCGGCCCTCGGCTACGGCCAGCGCGGCGCTGGCAGCGCCATCAAGCCCGGCGAGACCCTCGTCTTCGTGGTGGACCTGCTCGCCGTGCGCTAGTCGCGTGGGCGGGCCAGCACGATCGCGCCGGCCCGGCCGCGCAGCGTGACCTGCTCACCGGCAGTCCATCGGCCGCTCTCGGCCGGGTCGGCCAGCGCGAGGACGGATGCGTCGGCCAGCACTCCGCCGGGCTCGTCCTTCGCGAGCTCGGTGAGGCGAGCCGCGACGTTCACCGCGTCTCCGATCACGGTGTACTCGAACCGGCTCTCGGCGCCGACGTTGCCCGCCACCACCTGACCTGCCGCCACTCCCAGGACGGCGGTGTCGGGCAGCCCGGCCAGCCCGGCGCGCAGCTGCCGGGCCGCGCGCAGTGCATCTGCGCGCGGGTCAGCGCGATCGGCGGGAGCTCCGAAGACGCACAGCGCCGCGTCGCCTTCGAACTTGTTGACCCAGCCACCGTTCGCCTGCACGGCCTCGATGACCACGGCGAAGAAGGCGTTGAGCCGTCGTACGACCTCTTGGGGGTCAACGACCTGGGCGAGCGAAGTCGACCCCACCACGTCGACGAACAGCACGGCGACGTCGCGCAGCTCGCCGCCGAGCTCCACGCCGTGCGAGA
>JANPHZ010000172.1:0-4835 GCA_031424715.1 Frankiaceae bacterium | reverse complement strand
GTCCCCGGCGCGAGGTCGATCTCCTCCTCGCCATCGAGGGTGTCGAGCTTGACGCTCGTGCCCAGGGCCGCGGCGGTCATCGGCAGGGACAGCCGGCAGTGCAGGTCATCGCCGTCGCGGGTGAAGGTGTCGTGCGGCTTCTCGTGCACTTCGACGTAGAGGTCGCCGGACGGGCCGCCGCCGGGTCCGACCTCACCCTCGCCAGTGAGCCGGATCCGCATGCCGCTCTCGATGCCGGCGGGGATCTTGACCGACAGCGTGCGCCGGGCGCGGACCCGGCCGTCGCCAGCGCACTCGGCGCAGGGGTGCTCGACGATCGACCCGACGCCGCCGCAGCGGCCGCAGGTCCGCGTCGTCATCACCTGGCCGAGGAACGAGCGCTGCACGGCCTGCACCTCACCGCGCCCCTTGCACGTAGGGCAGGTGCTGGGGTGTGTGCCGGCCGCGGACCCGGCGCCCTGGCAGACGCCGCACACGACCGCGGTCTCCAGCGTCAGCTCGCGGGTCACCCCGAAGGCGGCCTCGGCGAGGTCGACCTCAATGCGCACCAGGGCATCAGCCCCCTGCCGCACGCGGCTGCGCGGGCCGCGCTGCTGCCCACCACCGAAGAACGCGTCCATGATGTCGCCGAGACCGCCGAAGCCCTGGGCGAAGGGGTTGCCGGCGCTGCCCGCGCCGCTCGCGAGCGGGTCGCCGCCGAGGTCGACGATCTGGCGCTTCTCCGGGTCGGACAGCACCTCGTAGGCCGAGGTCACCTGCTTGAAGCGCTCCTGCGCCGCCGGGTCGGGGTTGACGTCGGGGTGCAGCTCGCGGGCCAGCTTGCGATAGGCCTTCTTGAGGGTCGCGTCGTCGGCGCCAGGTGCGACGCCGAGCAAGCCGTAGTAGTCGGTGGCCACGTCAGGCACCGGCCAGCAGGTCGCCGACGTAGCGCGCGACGGCGCGCACCGAGCCGATCGAGCCGGCGTAGTCCATCCGGGTCGGACCGACGATGCCCATCGAGGCGTAGGCCGCGGGCTCCGGGCCATAGCCGACGCTGACCACTGACGTGGAGCGAAGGCCCTCCACCGCGTTCTCCTCACCGATCTTGACGAGCACGGTGCTCGGGTCGTTGGACTCACCGAGCAGCTTGAGCAGCACCACCTGCTCCTCCAGCGCCTCGAGCACCGGGCGCAGCGTGTTGGGGAAGTCGACCGCCGAGCGGGTCAGGTTGGCCGCGCCGCCCAGGACCACCCGCTCCTCCGGCTGGTCCACGAGCGTTTCGAGCACCACCGTCATCACGCTGGTCAGGACCGGGCGGATCGCGACGGGCGCCGCGTCGGGCAGGTCGGCCAGCCGACCGGGCGCGTCAACGAGGCGGGCGCCGTGCAACCGCGAGCCGAAAGCCTGCCGCAGTTGGGCGACGTCGTCGTCGGACAGCACCGCGGGCAGCTCCAGCACGCGCTGCTCGACCCGGCCGGTGTCAGTGATGAGCACCAGCAGCAGCCGGTTGGGCGCGAGGTGGACGATCTCGAGGTGGCGCACCGAGCTGCGCGACAGGCTGGGGTACTGCACCACCGCCACCTGACGGGTCAGCTGCGCGAGCAGCCGCACCGACCGGCGTACGACGTCGTCGAGGTCAACGGCGCCTTCGAGGAAGCTCTGGATCGCGCGCTTCTCCGCACTCGACAGCGGCTTGACCTGCGAGAGCCGGTCGACGAACAGCCGGTAGCCCTTGTCGGTCGGGATGCGGCCCGCGCTCGTGTGCGGGTGGGTGATGAAGCCCTCGTCCTCGAGCGCCGCCATGTCGTTGCGGACCGTCGCGGGGCTCACGCCGAGGGCGTGCCGCTCGGCCAGCGCCCGGCTGCCGACTGGCTCGCTGGTGGAGACGAAGTCCTCGACGATGGCGCGCAGGACCTCGAGCTTGCGGTCATCGAGCACGACGCAGGCACCTCCGTCCGTCCACCTGGCACTCACCGCCTGGGAGTGCCAAGTGTACGGCGGGGATCAGCTGAACAGGCCGGCGAGCGCCATGATCTCGTCGGTGGTCGAGCCCGGGACGATGTAGCCGTCCTGGCCGTCGATCACGGCGAAGTTGGCGGCGATGTCCTCGGCCGTCGGGTGCTCGCCCTTGCCAGCGAACCAGCCCTGGCCCAGGCCCCAGAAGACGCGGGCGTAACGGCCGCCCGCGGCGGAGTAGGCGCCGTGCGTCGTCGTGCACGTCTCGCTGCACAGGTAGGCGACCATCGGGGTAACCAGGTCGGGGTCGAGCACCTTGGCGAAGTCGCCGAGCAGCTCCTCGGTCATCCGGGTGCGGGCGACCGGCATGATCACGTTGGACAGGATGCCGTTGCGCGCGCCCTCGACCGCGATGGTGTTGGACAGCCCGACCAGGCCCATCTTGGCGGCGGCGTAGTTGGTCTGACCGAAGTTGCCGAACGTCGCGTTGCTCGCCGTGAAGACGAACCGGCCGTAGTTGTTCTCCTTCATGACCTTGAAGGCGGGCTGGCTGACGTAGAACGCGCCCTTGAGGTGCACGTCGAGGACGGCGTCGAGGTCGGGCCACTCGAGCTTGGTGAAGCTCTTGTCGCGCAGGATGCCGGCGTTGTTGACGACGATGTCGACCTTGCCGAACGCGTCGACGGCGGTCTTGACGATCGCCTCGCCGCCCTCGGGCGTGGAGACGCTGTCGTAGTTAGGGACGGCCTGGCCACCGGCTGCGGTGATCTCGTCAACGACCTTCTGGGCCGCGGCGTCGTCGCCACCCTTGCCGTCGACGCTGCCGCCGAGGTCGTTGACGACCACCGCGGCGCCGCGCTTGGCCAGGTCCAGGGCGTAGGTGCGGCCGAGGCCACCCCCGGCGCCGGTCACGATGGCAACGCGGCCGTCGAAGTCGATGTCCATGTGCGTGCTGCCTCCGGGAGTCGTGGGATCGGCGGCCATCCTCCCAGCGGCTGCGGGGAGGACGTCACCGGGGGTGGATCAGGAAGCGCGGCGGGGGGCCGAGCGGCCGGCGGTGGTGGGTCGGGCGGGCCGGTCAGCCGTGGGGCGGGCCGCGCGGTCGGGCCGGGCGGCGGTGCTGCGGCCACCCGAGCCACCCGACGACGACGCGGGGCGGTAGGGGCGACCCCCGCCGCTGGTGCGCGGGCGGGTGCTCGTCGGCGCGGCGGCGTAGGCAGGGGGCGCCTGGACGACGATCGGCTCACCCGACTCGGCGAGCTGGCGCACCGCCGGGTGGCCGGGGTTGACCGACTCGGCGTTGGCGTCGATGCCGGCCCGCTCGCGCATCCGCTGGTGGTCACGGACCTGGTCGCCGAGCAGCAGCGACAAGACGGTGCCGCTGGCGCCGGCGCGGGCCGTGCGTCCACTGCGGTGCAGGTAGTCCTTGTGGTCGGCCGGCGGGTCGTAGTGCACGACGAGGTCGACGTCGTCGACGTGGATGCCACGGGCCGCGACATCGGTGGCGACGAGCACCCGGGCCGAACCACGCGAGAACGCGTCGAGCGCCTTCTTGCGGGCGTTCTGGGTGAGGTTGCCGTGGATCGCCCCGGCCTCCACGCCGGTACGGCGCAGCTGGATCGCGAGGCGGTCGGCGCCGTGCTTGGTGCGTACGAAGAACAGCGTGCGGCCGGGCCGCTTCGCGATCTCGGCGGCGATCTCGACCTTGGCCTCGTGGGCAACGGCGAAGACCTTGTGGTCCATCAGCTCGACGTGGCTGGTGTCGGCGGCGACGGCGTGTACGGCCGGGTTCTTGAGGTAGCCGAGCACCAGCTTGTCGACGCCGCGGTCCAGGGTCGCGGAGAAGAGCAGCCGCTGACCGTCGGCCGGCGTCAGGTCGAGCAGGGCAGACACGACCGGCAGGAAGCCGAGGTCAGCCATGTGGTCGGCCTCGTCGAGCACCGCCACCTGCACGTCGGCCAGCGAGCACTCGCCCTGGTCGATGAGGTCCTGCAGCCGACCGGGGGTCGCGACGACGATGTCGACCGCGCGGCGCAGCTGGTCGATCTGGCGACCCATCGACGCGCCGCCGTAGATCGGGAGGAGCTTGATGTCGAGGGCCTGACCGAGCGGCGCCAGGGCGTCGTGCACCTGCTGGGCCAGCTCGCGGGTCGGGACGAGGACGAGCCCGCGCGGACGTCCGCCCTTGCGGGTGCCGCCGGCAAGCCGGGCGAGCAGCGGCAGCCCGAAGCCCAGCGTCTTGCCCGAGCCGGTCTGGGCCCGACCGAGGACGTCGCGACCGGCGAGGGCGTCGGGGATGGACCGGGTCTGGATCGCGTACGGCGCCGTCATGCCCCGGCGCTCCAGCGCCGTGACGAGCTTCTGTGGCAGCCCGATCGAGGCGAAGGTGGCGTCCTCGATCGGCTGGGCCGCGGCGAGGTCGGCCGCCGCGTCGAGCGCGAGCTCGAGGTCGGACTTCGGCGGAGCCGGGGGCGGCGACTTCGGCGTACGGCGGGACTGGCTGCTGCGCTGCGAGCCGCCGCGGGCCGGGCTGCCGCCGCTGCGCTGCGGACGGGAGGTGCGCTGGGACGAGGTGGGGCCAGGCATGACAGGGGTGCTCCGTTTGCGTCGTGTTACCGGGGCCGCATGGCGACTGCGGCGAGGACACGTCACGAGGACGGGCCGACAACACGAGACACGGCGACCTTGCGGACGGCTCGTCCGCAGGAGGGCGACCCGCTGCGAGAGCAGCAGGCCGTGGTCAAGAACCTACCGTGGGTGAGCCTTGTTCCGGCGCTCTCCGGCCTGTCGGCTCGGTCACAGGCCGATGGGCGCGTCAGTCGACCACGTCTCGGACGACGGCGTCCGCGAGCAGACGGCCGCGCAGCGTCAGCACAACCCGGTCACCCACCTGCTCGACC
>JANPHZ010000171.1:0-4910 GCA_031424715.1 Frankiaceae bacterium | reverse complement strand
CGCCTCGGGCGTGCTCACGCCATCGGCAGGTAGGTGCGGCTCTCGCCCCGCACGACCGCGGCGAAGCGCTCGACGAACGGGCGCCACACGGCTGCGACCTCGTCGAGCTCAGCCACCGCCCGCTCCGCGATGAGCTCGGGGTCCAGCCCCGCGTCCTGCAGCGCCTCGCTGTCGGCGGCCGCCCAGCCGCGGACCATCTCGGGCGGGGTCTCGATGTGGAACTGCAGGCCGTAGGCCCGGGTCCCGACGCGGAAGGCCTGGTGGGGGTAGCGCGGGCTGGACGCGAGCAGCAGAGCCCCCGGGGGCAGCTCGACGATCTCGTCCCAGTGCCACTGCACCACGACCGGGGAGAGCGGCAGCGCGCCGAACACCGGGTCGTCGACGGCCGCGTCGCGCTTGGCGACCAACCGCGCGCCGACCTCGGGGCCCTCGGCACCCTGGACCACTCGACCGCCCGTCGCCTCCGCGAGCAGCTGCGCACCGAGGCAGATCCCGAGCACCGGCAGGTCCACGCGGACGGCCTGGGCCAGCAGGAGCTTGGTGGCGGCGAGCCAGGGCGCGGAGCTGTCGTCGTACGCCTGCTGGGGTCCGCCCATGACGACCAGCGCATCGACGCCAGTCAGGTCGGCGGGCAGCGCTTCGCCGGCCCAGGGCTGGCACACGGCCAGGTCGACACCTGCCTCCGGCAGCCACTGCGCCAGCGTCCCGGGTGTCTCGGACTCGGTGTGCGTGATCACCAGCGCGCGCGCCACGGTCGTCCTCTCAGAGCACGGGCAGGTAGCGGCCGAGCTCGAACGGCGTGACCTCGGACCGGTAGGCCTGCCACTCCGCCCGCTTGTTGCGCAGGAAGAAGTCGAAGACGTGCTCGCCCAGGGTCTCGGCGACCAGCTCGCTGCCCTCCATCGCAGCGATCGCCTCGGCCAGCGAGGTCGGCAGCGGCGTCATGCCCATCGCCCGTCGCTCGCCCTCGGACAGCTGCCAGACGTCGTCCTCGGCACCGGGCGGGAGGGGGTACTCCTCCTCGATCCCCTTCAGCCCGGCGGCGAGCAGCACCGCGAAGCACAGGTAGGGGTTGGTGGCGCTGTCGGGGCTGCGGATCTCGACGCGGGTGCTGTTGCCCTTGGTCGGCTTGTACATCGGCACCCGCACCAGCGCGCTGCGGTTGTTGGACCCCCAACAGGCGTAGGGCGGCGCCTCTCCCCCGGCGACCAGGCGCTTGTAGGAGTTGACCCACTGGTTGGTCACGGCGGTGATCTCGGCGGCGTGGCGGAGCAGGCCGGCGATGAAGTGCTTGCCAACACTGGACAGCTGAAGAGGGTCGGAGGGGTCGTGGAAGGCGTTGCGGTCGCCCTCGAACAGCGACAGGTGGGTGTGCATCCCGCTGCCCGGCTGGTCGCTGAACGGCTTGGGCATGAAGGTCGCGTAGACCCCCTGCGAGAGCGCGACCTCCTTGATCACGTGGCGCGTCGTCAGGATGTTGTCGGCCGTCGTGAGCGCGTCGGCGTAGCGCAGGTCGATCTCCTGCTGGCCCGGAGCGACCTCGTGGTGGCTGAACTCCACCGAGATGCCCAGCCGCTCGAGCATGGTGATCGTCGTACGCCGGAAGTCGTGGCTGACGTCGTGCGGCGTGAGGTCGAAGTAGCCACCGGCGTCGACCGGGATGGGCGGCTGCTCGGAGCTCTTGAGCAGGAAGAACTCGATCTCGGGGTGGGTGTAGAAGGTGAAGCCGGCGTCGGCAGCGCGGTCCAGGGCGCGGCGAAGCACATGCCGCGGATCGGCCCACGACGGCGAGCCGTCCGGCATCGTGATGTCGCAGAACATCCGGGCCGTGCCGGGTGACTCCCCGCGCCACGGCAGCACCTGGAAGGTCGCCGGGTCGGGCTTGGCGAGCATGTCCGCCTCGTGCACCCGGGCAAAGCCCTCGATCGCCGAGCCGTCGAACCCGATGCCCTCTGCAAAGGCGCCCTCGAGCTCTGCGGGGGCGATGGCGACCGACTTGAGCGTCCCCAGCACGTCGGTGAACCACAACCGGACGAACCGGATGTCGCGCTCCTCGAGCGTGCGGAGGACGAATTCCTGCTGCTTGTCCACACGCCATCCTTGCAGGTGCGGGCGCCCGGACGCTTGATGTGGTGCACTCCTCACCGAGTCGGGCAGGTATGGGGGGAGACGCGTCGAATGACGAGGGCCATGACTCCGTGGCCGCGCCTTGTCACGGACCACACCGGTGACGCCGGCGTAAGCCTGGAGCTGGTCGTGGACCAGTACGGCACGGTGCTCTCGGTGCGGCCACCGGCCACGGCCACGGCAGCCCCGCTGCGCGACTGGGCGGGGCGGCAGCTCGTCGACGTGCTCAGCCCCGCAGACCGCTCGCAGGCGATCCGGCTGATCCTGTGCGTCACGAGCTCGGGTCGGCGGGCCTACGCCGTCTGGCAGCTCGACCTGGGCCTCGGCCTGGAGCCGCTCTCCATCGCCGCCGAGCACGACCGCGCCGCCGACACGGTCGTCTTCACCGGGCTGCGGATGGCCGACGTCGCCAAGGAGCTCGAGGGCCTGGCCGATCTCGCCTTCCAGGACGGGCTCACCGACCTCGTCAACCGCTCGCTGTTCCTGCGCCACCTCGACCGCGAGCTGCTGCGCTCCCGGCGCACGGGCGCGACCGTCGCCGTCGTCCTCGCCGACGTCAACAACCTCAAGCGGGTCAACGACACCTACGGCCACCAGGTCGGCGACCAGCTGCTGGTGGAGGTGGCACGGCGGCTGACGCAGGCCTGCCGGCCGGCCGACGTGCCAGCCCGCCTGTCCGGCGACGAGTTCGCCGTCCTGTGCCCCGACCTGCTGCCCGGCACCGACCCCACCGTCATCGTCCGCCGGCTGCAGGAGCACGTCTCCGGCCCGGCGTTGATCGCGGGCTACCCGATCGACATCAGCATCGCGATCGGCGTGGCCGTCGCCACCGCTGACGACAACCCCGATGAAGACGGCCTCGACCTGCTCAACCGGGCCGACCTCGACATGTACGTCGCGAAGGCCTCCAGCCGCGGCTGACGGCTCCTAGGCTCGGGGCATGCCCCAGCTGAGGATCGGCTTGGCCCAGGTCGACGCCGTCGTCGGCGACCTGCCGGGCAACGCCGACCTCGTCTCGGCGTGGGTGGCGCGGGCCGCTGCCGACGGGTGCCACCTGGTCGCCTTCCCCGAGATGGTGCTGACGGGCTACCCCGCCGAGGACCTGGTGCTGCGGGCGTCGTTCGTCCAGGCCAGCGTGGACACCCTGCATGCACTCGCCCGGCGCCTGGCCGACGAGGGCCACGGCGAACTGCCCGTGATCGTCGGCTACTGCGGTCGCACCGACCGCCCGTCGACCGGCCTGGGCCGGCCCGCCGGTGGGCCGCAGAACGCCGCTGCGGTGCTCTACGGCGGCGAGGTCGTGGCGTCGTACGCCAAGCACCACCTGCCCAACTACGGGGTCTTCGACGAGTTCCGCTACTTCGTGCGCGGCGACCGCTTCCCGGTGGTGCGGGTGCGGGGCATCGACGTGGGCCTGACCATCTGCGAGGACCTCTGGCAGGACGGCGGACCGGTGGCGGTCGCGCGAGAGGCCGGCGTCGGGCTCGTGGTCTGCCTCAACGGCTCGCCATACGAGCGCGGGAAGGACGACGTGCGCGGCGCCCTGGTGAGCCGCCGCGCGGTCGAGGCGGGCGCCGCCCTGGCCTACGTCAACCTCGTCGGCGGGCAGGACGAGCTCGTCTTCGACGGCGACTCGCTGGTGGTCGAGGCGGCGGGCACGGTGCTGGCGCGAGCCCCGCTGTGGCAGGAGCACCTGCTCGTCTGCGACCTCGACCTGCCTGCCGGTTCCGACGTGGCCCGGGGCCCGGTCGACGCTCGGGACGGCACGTCGATGACCGTCGAGCACGTGGTGCTCAGCACTGCCGCTCTGGAGCCCTACGCCGGCGAGCCGGGCCAGGTGGCCACACCCCTCGGCGACGAGGCCGAGGTGTGGGGCGCTCTCGTCACGGCCACCCGCGACTACGTCACCAAGAACGGCTTCCGCTCGGTCGTGCTCGGTCTGTCCGGCGGCATCGACTCCGCGATCGTGGCGACCATCGCGTGCGACGCACTCGGCCCGGAGCGGGTACACGTCATCGGGATGCCCTCGCAGTGGTCGTCGGACCACTCGGTCGACGACGCCCGCGACCTCGCCGAACGCCAGGGCCTGCAGTGGCAGCTCGTCCCGATCGCTCCGGTGGTGCAGGCCTGGGAGGGCACTCTCGCACTCACCGGCCTGGCGCTGGAGAACCTGCAAGCGCGGGTGCGCGGGACCACTCTGATGGCCCTGTCCAACCAGCACGGCCACCTGGTCCTCACGACGGGCAACAAGAGCGAGCTCGCGACCGGCTTCTCCACCCTCTACGGCGACTCCGCCGGCGGGTTCGCCCCGATCAAGGACGTGCCCAAGTCGCTGGTGTGGCGGCTCGCCGCGTGGCGCAACGCCACGGCGGAGGCCGTCGGGCAGGCCCCGCCCATCCCGCAGAACAGCATCGACAAGCCCCCGTCCGCCGAGCTCGCGCCGGGCCAGCTCGACAGCGACCGGCTGCCGCCGTACGACGAGCTGGACGCCCTGCTCGACGACTACGTCGAGCACGACCTCGGCCGCGAGGAGCTCATCGCTCGCGGGCACGCCGAAGCGACCGTGGATCGAGTCATCCGCCTCGTGGACACCGCGGAGTACAAGCGCCGGCAGTACCCGCCCGGCCCGAAGATCACGTCGCGGGCGTTCGGGCGCGACCGGCGGCTACCGATCACCTCGCGCTGGCGGGAGAGCCCGGCGTAGGTTCAGGCAGTGAGCCGCCTTCGCGCCGTTGCCGTCCTGCTCCCGCTGCTGCTGACCCTGATCCCGGGCAACGCGTCCG
>JANPHZ010000170.1:0-2277 GCA_031424715.1 Frankiaceae bacterium | reverse complement strand
CGAGCCGGTCGACGGCGCGCACCAGCGACGGTCCAGCCGGGAAACCCCCTGTGGCGTAGGCGATTGCGGGCGCGAGGACGTCGGCGAGGTCGATCCGGCCGAGCCGGGAGTGCAGCGCCAGCCACCCGTCGACGCAGCCGGGCACGGGGACCGAACGGATGTCGTCGTAGAACGGCATCGCCGTCGCGCCCTCGGCGCGCAGCCGGTCGGCATCGGCCCCGGAACCCGCTCGGCCGCTGGCGTTGAGAGCGAGCGGCGGCGCACCCTCGACGCTGATGAGCGCGAACAGGTCACCGCCCATCCCGCACATGTGCTGGGTCGTCACCGCCAGGACCGCGGAGGTCGCGACCGCGGCATCGGCCGCGCTGCCGCCACGCTGCAGCACCGAGACCCCGGCCTGCGCGGCGAGGTGGTCGACCGCGCAGACCATCCCGCTCGGCGCGTACGCCGACGCGCGCTGACCGGCTCTCATGACGCGCGCGAGTCGACGCGCACGCCGTCCTTCCAGACCTGCTCGATCCGTTCGTCGTACGCCGTGAGGTCCAACGGGTCCCCGCCGACCACGACCACGTCGGCGCGCTTTCCGGGCTCGAGCGAGCCGAGCTCGTCGCCGAGACGGAGCAGCTGCGCGGCGTGCAGGGTGGTCGCTCGCAATGCCCCGACGGGCCCGAGCCCGCCGTCGGACATCAGCGCCAGCTCGCCGAGCGCGGTGGAGTGCGGGCTGACCGGGCTGTCAGTCCCCATGGCGATCCGCACGCCGGCCTCGTGGGCCATCCGCATCGCGTCGGTCGCCCGCGACGCGGCGTCCTGGGCCTTCTCCAGGATCCCTGGCGCGAGGCTGACGCCGTCGGCGACGCTCTGGATGACGCCCCGCGAGGCCATCAGCGTCGGGACGAGGAACGTGCCGCGCTCGACCATCAGCGCGATCGCGTCCTCGTCGAGGAACGAGCCGTGGTCGATGGAGGCGACCCCAGCGCGTACGGCGTTGCGCGCGCCGTCGGCAGCATGGCAGTGGGCCATCACCCAGCGGCCTGCCGTCTCGGCCTCGTCGACGATCGCGGCGAGCTCGTCGAGGCGCAGCTGGGCCTGGTGGGCATCGGTGTTGGGCGACAGCACGCCGCCGGAGGCCGCGACCTTGATCCCGTCGGCGCCCGCGCGGATGAGCTCGCGGATCAGCTTGCGCAGGTTCTCGGGACCGTCGACCACGCCGTTAGGGCGACCCGGGTGCGCGACGAACGCCGGGTTGAGCCCGCCGCACGGCTCCCACGGGTCGGCGTGCCCGCCGGTCTGCGCCACCATCGCGATGGTGATCCGCAGCCGGGGTCCGGGGACGAGGCCGCGCTCGACCGCAGCCTTCACCCCGGCGTCGGCGCCCCAGGCGTCACGGACAGTCGTGATGCCGAGGTCGAGCGTCGTACGCAGGTTGCGCACGGCGTAGAAGAACTGCAGCGAGAACGGGTCGGCGAGCAGCGCGACCGGGTCGAAGCGGTCCATGCACACGTGCGTGTGGCAGTCGAAGAACCCCGGCAGCAGGGTCTTGCCGGTGACGTCGATGCCGACGTCGCCGTCGAGACCGGGCCCGACGTCGACAACGCGTCCATCGGCCAGCACGAGGTCGGCGCGGCGCACCTCCCCCGAGACCGGGTCGAACACATCGCCGCCGTGCAACAGGGTCCGGGTCATGCCGCCCATCCTGCCTGCCCGCCGCCGAGTACTCGTGCCCTGGTCTGACCGGTTTGTCCGTCCGATGTCGGCCACTGTTCACCTGGAGGCTGTGCAGCGGCCAGGGTGAGGTAGCCGCGTCGCCGTGCGGCCGACGCAGCCTGGGTCCCGTGATGCGACGCGAGTGGTGCGGGGATCGGCCATGACCGCGTTCAGCGTCCAGGCAACTGATCGCGCTCGCCCCCTCGTGAGCCAGGCACAGGGAGCCGACCGGGTCTTCCGCCTGATCGCCCGCGGGAGCGGCGCGACGGTGGTCAGCGTCATGTCGCTGGTAGGCCTGTTCCTGGCCTACCAGGCGGCGAAGGCGCTAGACGTCGCAGGCATCTCCTTCCTGACCACCGCGGCCTGGCAGCCGGACGCCGGCAACTTCGGCATCGCCGCCGTGCTGGTGGGCACGGTTCTCATCGCCACGGTGGCCATCGTGGTGGCCTTCCCGCTGGACGTCTTTGCCGCGCTCTACATCTCCGAGTACGCCCCGCGGTCACTGAAGCGGACCCTGGTCAGCCTGGTGGACCTGATGGCCGCCGTACCGTCCGTGGTCTACGGGCTGTGGGG
>JANPHZ010000169.1:0-26474 GCA_031424715.1 Frankiaceae bacterium | reverse complement strand
GGGACGCTCAACCCCAAGACCGCGCTGTTCTTCCTCACCCTGCTGCCGCAGTTCGTCGACGTCAGCAGCACCCGAGCCTGGGAGCTGCCGCTGCTCGGCCTCGTCGCGCTCGTCGTGATGGCGGTCTTCTGGGTCGGCTTCCTCGCGCTCGTCGGAGGTGCCCAGAGCGTCGTACGACGACCACGCGTCCAGCAGTGGGTCGAGCGGGTGACAGGTGGCGTCTTCGTCGCGCTGGGCGCCCGCCTCGCCGTCGCCGCGCGCTAGCTCAGGACGACGCGCCCAGCCAGTCCGCGAGGACGGCGTCGTTGTCGGAGCCGGGGACGTGCGGGACACCGGGCGGGGCGGCGGGGGTGCGGGAGAAGCGCGGCGCCGGGGCGGGCTGGACCTTGCCGCCGACCTCGACGAGGGTGCCGCGGGCCGCGAGGTGCGGCTCGGTCGGAGCCTCGCGCGGGGTGACGACCGGGGTGACGCAGGCGTCGACGCCGGCGAAGACCTCGGTCCACTCGTCGCGGGTGCGGGTGAGGAAGGCCGCGGTGAGGGCCTCGCGCAGGACCGGCCAGCCGGCGACGTCGAGCTGGTCGGGCAGGCCCGCGTCGGACAGGCCGAGCCCGGCGAGCATCGCGGCGTAGAACTGCGGCTCGATGGGGCCGACGGCGACGTGGCCGCCGTCCTTGCAGGCGTAGGTGTCGTAGAAGGGCGCGCCGCCGTCGAGGATGTTGGTGCCGCGCACGTCGCCCCACAGGCCCTGGTCGCGCATCGCCCACATCATCGTGGACAGCAGCGCGACGCCGTCGACCATCGCGGCGTCGACGACCTGCCCGCGGCCGCTGGTCTGCCGCTCGTGCAGGGCGGCGAGGACGCCCACCAGCAGCAGCATCGAGCCGCCACCGAAGTCCGCGACCAGGTTGAGCGGCGGCACCGGCCGCTCCCCGGCGCGACCGATCGCATCGAGGCTGCCGGTGAGCCCGAGGTAGTTGATGTCGTGGCCGGCGCGCGCCGCCATCGGGCCGTCCTGCCCCCAGCCGGTGATGCGACCGTAGACGAGGCGGGGGTTACGCGCCCAGCAGTCGTCGGGGCCGAGACCGAGCTTCTCCGTGACGCCGGGACGGAAGCCCTCGACCAACACGTCGGCCTTCTCGACGAGGCGCCGGACCAGCTCGAGGCCCTCGGGGGTCTTGAGGTCGGCGGCGACCGAGCGGCGGCTGCGCAGCTGCGGGTCGACGTGCCCCGGCGCCATCGCGAAGGCGGCCGGACGCTCGACCCGCACGACGTCGGCCCCGAGGTCGCCGAGCACCATTGCGGCGTGTGGCGCAGGTCCGAGGCCCGCCAGCTCGACCACGCGGAGACCCACGAGCGGCCCAGCCAGCGGGCCGGTCACAGCTCGACGTCCGTGACGCGCAATCCGGCGTGGGCCTTGTAGCGGCGGTTGACGCTGATGAGGTTGGCGGTGAGCGCCTCGACCTGGTGGGCGTTGCGCAGCCGGCCGCCATAGACACCGCGCATACCCGGGATGCGCCCGGTGAGCTCCTGCACCAGGTCGGTCGCCTCGCGGTCGTCGCCGAGCACGAGGACATCGGTGTCGATGCTCGTCACCTCCGGGTCCTCGAGCAGGACCGCGGAGACGTGGTGGTAGGCCGCGACGACGCGGCTGTCCGGCAGCAGCTGCTCGGCCTGCTGGGCTGCGCTGCCCTCGGCGACCGGCAGGGCGTAGGCCCCCTGCTTGTCGAAGCCGAGCGGGTTGACGCAGTCGACGACGACCTTGCCGGCGAGCTCTGCCCGCAGCTCCGTCAGCAGCTCGGCATGCCCGTCCCACGGGACCGCGACGATGACCACGTCGCCCTGCGCGGCCGCGCCCGCGTTGTCGGCGCCGGTGACGCCGTGGCCGAGCTCGGCGGCTGTGGCCGCGGCCCGCTCGGCGCTGCGGCTGCCCAGCACGACGGACAGGCCCGCCTCGGCGAAGCGGCGGGCGAGGCCGCGGCCCTGCGGACCGGTGCCGCCCAGGACGGCGATGACGGGACTGCTCAACGTAAGGCTCCTCGGATCAGGTCTGCCGAACCTACGGCGACTGCCCTGGTGTCTACTCGTCGGGCCACCCACCCGCCCCTTGGAGGTACGACGTGTACGAGGTGTCCGACCCGACGAAGGTCCTGACGGAGCGCCGTGGCAGCACGCTCGTCGTCACGATCAACCGCCCCGCGGCGCGCAACGCCGTCGACGCCGACGTGCACGCGCTCGTCGGCGCAGCGGTCGAGCAGGCCGAGCACGACCCGGAGATCCGGGCGCTCGTCCTCACCGGCGCGGGTGACCAGGCCTTCTCCGCCGGCGCCGACCTCAAGGCGATCTCGCGCGGCGAGCCCGTCCTCGCCCCGGGCACCGAGCACTGGTCCTTCGCCGGCTTCGTCGACCACTTCACCTCGAAGCCGACGATCGCGGCGGTCAACGGCAACGCCCTCGGCGGCGGCACCGAGCTGGCCCTGGCCTGCGACCTGGTGGTCGCCGTCGAGACCGCGAGCTTCGGGCTCCCGGAGGTACGCCGGGGGCTGATCGCGGGCGCGGGCGGCGTCTTCCGGCTGGCCGAGCAGCTTCCGCCGAAGGTCGCGATGCAGCTCATCCTCACCGGCGAGCCGATGCCCGCCGCCGAGGCGCTGCGCTGGGGCCTGGTCAACCAGGTGGTCGCCGCCGGTCAGGCCCTCGACGCAGCGCTCGCCCTCGCCGACCTCATCGGTCGCGGTGCGCCGCTGGCGGTCCAGGCCAGCAAGCGGATCGCCTACGGCGCGGTCGACGGCAAACGCGCGGGCGAGGCCGCCAAGTGGCAGCAGAACTCCGAGGAGTTCCTCACCCTGCTCGGCAGCCACGACGCGATGGAGGGGCCGACCGCCTTCGCCGAGAAGCGCGAGCCGGTCTGGCAGGCCCGCTGACCCGTCGTACGCCCGAGTGGCGCGCGTCACGCCACCCCACCGGTGACGGCGCGGCACGGGTGTGGCGCAATGGGGTTCCACGCGAACCGTCGTTCACTCGAGCACAGGAGGCCGTCCGATGAGGGACGCCGTCATCGTCGAAGCAGTCCGCACTCCCGTCGGGAAGCGCGGTGGGGGCCTGTCCGGCGTCCACTCCGCCGACATCTCCGCCCTCGTCCTGCAGGCGATCGCCGAGCGATCGGGCATCGACCCGGGCCTCGTCGACGACGTCATCTGGGGCGTCGTCATGCAGATCGGTGAGCAGACCTTCGACGTCGCGCGCACCGCGGTCCTGTCCGCGGGCTGGCCCGAGCACGTCCCCGGCACGACCGTCGACCGCCAGTGCGGCTCGTCGCAGCAAGCCGTGCACTTCGCGGCCGCGGGCGTCATCAGCGGGCAGTACGACCTCGCCGTCGCGGGTGGTGTCGAGATGATGAGCCGCACCCCGATGGGCTCGTCGTTCACCGCCTCCCCGCTCGGCGCGATGTACGCCGAGCGCTACGGCGAGGGCTTCCCCAACCAGGGCCTCGGCGCGGAGCAGATCGCCGACACGTGGGGCTTCAGCCGCACCGAGCTCGACGAGTACGGCCTGCAGTCGCACGAGCGCGCCGCGGCCGCGCAGGAGGCCGGCGCCTTCGACGCGCAGATCGTGCCCATCCAGACCGAGAACGGCCTGATCAGCAAGGACGAGGGCATCCGTCCCGGCGGCACCCTCGAGAAGCTCGCCACCCTCAAGACGCCCTTCAAGGAGGACGGCAAGATCACGGCGGCCAACTCGTCGCAGATCTCCGACGGGTCCGCTGCGCTGCTCATCACGACGAGCGAGTTCGCGGCGGCCAACGGCCTCACCCCGATCGCGCGCATCCACACCGCCGTCGTCACCGGCGCAGCCCCGATGCCGATGCTCACCGCCCCGATCCCCGCCACCCAGAAGGCCCTCGCGAAGTCCGGCCTGTCGCTGTCGGACATCGGCGCCTTCGAGGTCAACGAGGCCTTCGCCTCGGTGCCCATGGCGTGGCTCAAGGACATCGGCGCCGACGACAAACTCACCAACCCGCTCGGTGGCGCCATCGCCCTCGGTCACCCGCTGGGCGGCTCGGGCGCGCGCATCATGACCACGCTGGTCCACCACATGCGCGACAACGGCATCCGCTACGGCCTGCAGACCATGTGCGAGGGCGGCGGCCAGGCCAACGCCACCATCCTCGAGCTGCTCTAGCTCCCCGGGGCCGGTCCGCACCGCGTCAGGTGCGGGCCGGCACCCCGGCGTCGGTCCGCACCTTCGGCGCCTTGTAGGCGGTGATGTGCTCCTGCAGGACCACCAGGTCGTGCGGCATGTGCTCCTCACGGGCGTGCTCGTCGAGCTCGCTGGCCCAGCCGAAACGCAGTCCGCAGAGCGGGCAGTGGTAGGTCGTCATCGTGGACACCTCCTCGACACGAGTGTGCGCCTCCGGTCAGAGCAGCTCGAGGATGGTGGCGTTGGCCTGCCCGCCGCCCTCGCACATCGTCTGCAGGCCATAGCGGATGCCGTTGTCGCGCATGTGGTGGACCAGCGTGGTCATGAGGCGCGCGCCCGAGCCGCCGAGCGGGTGACCGAGCGCGATCGCGCCGCCGTTGGGGTTGAGCGCCTTCTCGTCCGCCCCGAGCTCGGCCAGCCAGGCCAGCGGCACGGACGCGAACGCCTCGTTGACCTCGAACGCACCGATCTCGTCGATGGACAGGCCTGACTTCTTCAGCGCCTTCTGCGTCGCCGGGATCGGCGCGTGCAGCATCGGCATCGGCTCGGCGGCGGCCAGCACCGCGGTGTGGATCCTGGCCAGCGGCGTCAGGCCGTGCGCCTTGGCGAACTCGCTTGTGGTGATCAGCAGCGCGGCCGAGCCGTCGGAGATCTGCGAGCTGTTCGCCGCCGTGATCTTGCCGTCCTCCTTGAAGGCGGTCTTGAGTGAGGCCAGCTTCTCCAGCGAGCCCCCCCGGCGTACGCCCTCGTCGGTGTCGATGACGACGCCCTCGGGGTTGGTCACCGGGGCGATCTGGCCGGCGAAGCGGCCCTCATCGATCGCGTTGCCGGCCTTCTCGTGGGAGGCGAGCGAGAACTCGTCGAGCTGGGTCCGCGACAGGCCCCAGCGGTCCGCGATCTGCTCGGCGCCGATGCCCTGGTTGGGGAAGTCCGTGCCGTAGCGCTCGATGTAGCGCTCGCCGAGCGGGCTGGCCGTGAAGGACGAGCCCATCGGGGTGCGCGACATCATCTCGACGCCACCGGCGACGGCGAGGTCGTACTGACCGGACACGACGCCGGCGGCGGCGAAGTGCACCGACTGCTGCGACGAGCCGCACTGGCGGTCGACGGTGGTTCCGGGGACCGACTCGGGCCAGCCCGCGGAGAGCACCGCGGTGCGCGCGATGTCGAAGGTCTGCTCGCCGATCTGCATGACGCAGCCCCAGATGACGTCGTCGACGAGGGCCGGGTCGATGCCGGTCCGCTCGACGATCGCCTGCAGCACGTGGGCCGAGAGGTCGGCGGAGTGGATGCCGGCGAGCCCTCCGTTGCGCTTGCCGACGGGGGTGCGTACGGCCTCGACGATGACGGCGTCGCGCATGGGGAGCCTCCAGGAGATGTGAGTCACGGTTCACCTCAGGGTACGACGGCGGATCCGTCCTGGGCAGGGCAGTCTGGTGACGATGGACACCCTGGTGATCGACGCGGACCGGCGCAGCGGTCTGGCCCTGCTCGCCGGGGCACTGCTCCTGGCCGCCCTGACGGTGGTCGCCGACCCGGGCGGGCGGCTGCTGGCGGCTCCGGCTGCGGTCATCGCGCTGCTCGCGGCGGTGCGCGAGCTGCGCGGTGGGGCGCTGCTGCGCGCCGACCGCGAGGGCGTCGTCGTACGGCAGGGCTGGCGGACCGTCTCGGCGGGCTGGGAGCAGGTCGAGCGGCTGCGCGTCGTCAAGGACCGGCGGGCCGAGCTGCTCGAGATCGACGTCGGCGCCACCGTGCTGGTGCTTTCCCGGCAGCGGCTGGGCCGCTACCCCGCCGACGTCCTCGCCGACCTGCAGGCCCTGCGCTCCTGAGCGCGCCGTAGCCGCACCTGCACCCGCCCACTACGGATCTTGTGAGTGCGCAGCCAACGGGGCGACACGCCGGCGCGTCGCCCCGTCAGGTCGCCACTCAGAAGATCATCGGACGCGGGAGGGGGCCTGCGGGCGCGGCGGGGCTGCGGCTGGGCGGCGGGATCAGGGGGTGAGGGCGGCGGTGCGGGCGACGACCGCGATCACCAGCAGCAGCGCGACGGCTGCCGCCGCGCCGATCTGCAGCCGGGCCTGGCGCGGACCGCGCGGCGCGTAGGCGAACGCCGCTGCCAGCACAACTCCCACGGCGAGTCCGCCCAGGTGGGCCCGGTAGTCGATGCTGGGGACGGTGAACGTGATGACCAGGTTGATGCCGAGCAGAACGACGATCGATCCGGTGTCACCACCGAGCCGTCGTACGACGACGTAATAGGCGCCGAAGAGGCCGAAGATGGCGCCCGACGCCCCCACCGACGGCTGGTTGGGCTCGGCCAGCACGTAACCAGCCACGGACCCACCCAGCGCGGACAGCAGGTAGAGCGCGAGGAACCGGGCCCGACCGAGCGCTCGCTCGAGGACCGGGCCGACCTGGAACAGCGCGAACATGTTGACCACGAGGTGGAACAGGCCGGCGTGCAGGAAGGCCGCCGTGACGAGCCGGTAGTACTCCCCGGCGGCCACTCCCACGAGCTCGCCCCTGCCGGTGAACGCCAGGGCCAGGTTGCTGAACCGCGCGGCCAGGTCGGGAACGGCGGCGCCGAGCAGGTAGACCGCCACGCTGACCGCGATGAGCGCGAAGGACACCCGGCTGGTGTCCGCGCTGACCCGACCGCCGAACGCGGTCCGCGGCTCCCGGATGCTCTTGGCCCCCTCGGCCACGCAGGACGGGCACTGAAAGCCCACCGACGCCGACTGCATGCAGTCGGGGCAGATGTAGCGCTCGCACCGGGTGCAGCGGACGTAGGTCTCGCGGTCCAGGTGGCGGTAGCAGGCCGGGGGGGCGTCCCCCGCGGCCGGGGGCGCGCCGTCGGGGACGGTCAGCTCTCGACCTGCTCGATCTCGATCTTGTCGATGACCACCTCGGTGCGCGGCCGGTCCATGGCGCCGGTCGGCGTGGTGGCGATGGCGTCCACGACGTCGCGGCTGGCCTGGTCGGCGACCTCACCGAAGATCGTGTGCTTGCCGGTGAGGTGCGTGGTGTTGGCGACCGTGATGAAGAACTGCGACCCGTTGGTGCCCGGTCCGGCGTTGGCCATCGCCAGCAGGTAGGGCTTGGTGAAGGCGAGCTCGGGGTGGATCTCGTCCTTGAACCGGTAGCCCGGGCCTCCGGTCCCGGTGCCGAGCGGGTCGCCGCCCTGGATCATGAACCCGGAGATGACCCGGTGGAAGACCGTGCCGTTGTAGAGCGGCTGGTCCCCCTTGCGGCCCGTCTTGGGGTCGGTCCACTCGCCGGTGCCGTCGGAGAGCCCGACGAAGTTCTGCACGGTCTTGGGGGCGTGGTCGGGGAACAGCTGGACCCGGACCGTGCCCAGGGTGGTGTGCAGGGTGGCGAACAGCTCGCGGGCCACGCGGGGCTCCTTCTCGTCGAGATCAGCGGTCCTCGATCCTGCCATGCGCGGCCGTGGGAGGCTGACCGGCGGGCACCGGCCGGTGCTCGCGGAGCCAAGGAGCGCGCCGTGCCGACACCGTCCCCGCTCGAGGCCCTCGACGAGCTGCGCGCGGACGCCGCTGGGCTGCTCGACGAGGCCGTCCACCGCAGCAGCGCGGCCTGGGACGTCCTGCGCGGAGAGACCGTCGGACCGCCCGCGGGCCACCGCCGCTGGCCGTGGGCGGTGCTCGCCGCCGTGGCGGGCGCAGCCGCGGGTGTGGGTGTCGCCTACGCGCTGGCGCGGGTGCGCACGACGGATGCACCCGATGCCGTGGACCCGGCTCAGGTCGAGGCGGTCATCGACCGCGCTGCGCCGCCCGAGAGCAGCTAGCCAACGCGCGGAGCCGGGGCCGGGGGGCGGACCGGGGCAGGCTCCTCGGGCAGAGGGGCACCACCGTCGGGCATCGGCCGGTTGCGGCCGAGCCGCTGGTTGACGGCGCGACGCAGCAGCGCGTCGACCTGCGCCTCGGGTGGCACCCCCGCCGACACGGAGGTGCGGTTACGCCCGTCACGCTTGCTCTGGTAGAGCGCGTCGTCGGAGGCGCGCACCAGGGTGTCGGCGTCGCCCGCGTGACCGGGGTAGGTCGCGACACCCGCACTGGCCGTGATCGGCACGACCGACGGGGCGGCGGCCACGGCGATGCGGAGCCGCTCGGCGATCTCGAACGCCTCGTCCGGACCGCAGCCGGGCAGGATGACCGCGAACTCCTCGCCGCCGTACCTCGCCGGGGTGTCGAAGTCGCGGCACTCGATGGTGAGGGCGGCCGCGACGTTGCGCAGCACCTCGTCGCCGGCCTGGTGCCCGTGCTCGTCGTTGAGCCGCTTGAAGTGGTCGATGTCGATCATCACCAGGGACAGGTGCTCGGAGCTGCGGGTCGCGCGAGCGACCTCCTTCTCCAGGTTGTCCTCGAAGGTGCGCCGGTTGGCGATCTTGGTCAGGCCGTCGGTCGCGGCCAGGCGCTGCACGGTCTCCAGCAGCCAGGCGTTGCGCAGCGCCAGTGCGGCGTACGACGCGGAGCGCTCGAGCCCGGACACGACCCGGCGCGACACCCGGTCGCCCTCCTGCGCGGACTGCTCGAGCACCAGGGCACCGAGCGGTCGGCCCTCGGCCTGCAGCGGTACGACGATCAGGTTGCGGGCGGTCGGGAGCAGCCGGCTCAGCCACGGGTCGGCGGCCTCGTCGAGCCCGCTGACCAGCACCGTGCCGTGGGCGGCGTGGGCCTCGGCCACCACGGCGCTGGGGCCGGCGCGACCAGGCCGACGGGCGATGTCCTCGGCCAGGCCGAACGAGGCGAGCAGCGGGAGCTGGCCGTCCTGGCCGGCGACCACGACCCCGCGGGGGAAGCCGAAGGTGTCGATGACGCAGTCGAGCAGAGTGCTGGCCGCGCTGCGCGAGTCGGCGGTTTTCTCCAGGGCCTCGGCCAGGTCGGTGAGGGCCTCGAGGTCGAGCTGGCGGCGACGGAGCTCGCGCTCGTTGACGGCCGACAGCGCGGAGGTCGAGATAGCGACCAGCCAGAGCACCACGACGAAGACGGTGAGGCGCTGCTGCAGCGTGCCGCCGACCGTGCTCACCGCTTCGGTCGGGTTGAGCCACGGGGGCGAGCCGCCTGGGCCTGGCTGCTGCGCGTTGTAGGCAGCGAACAGCAGCAGCGAGTGCCACATCGCCAGCTTCAACCCGGTGCGGTACGACGCCACGAGGGCGACAGCGCCGAGGTGGAGCAGGACGAGGTAACGGATCGGGCTCGACAGCGACCCGGTCAGGTAGGACACCCAGGCGAGCCACAGCCCGTCGAGGATGAGCATCGCGCTGAACAGCACGACCACCCGCCCGTGCAGCAACCGCGACACCACTTCCGCGGCCGCGACCAACCCGCCGTAGACGAGGGTGACGAGCACCGCCTGACGGCGACCCGGGTCGAGCGCACCGGGAGCCAGGCCAGCGCACAGCAGCAACAGGGCGACGGCCGCCACCCGCAACAGCTGGGTGACCCGCAGCCGCTCGATGACGGGAACCGACTCGGCGACCCGGCGGGCCCCAGGGGCCGCCGAGGCACGGCCGGGCAGGAAGCGACTCATGCGGTGGCACCTCCTGTCAGGCCAGGTCCGGCCACCCGCGGGCCGAAGTGCAGGTCGGGCTCGGCCAGCACGGGGGCCGCCGCGAGCTTGGGGTCACGCCGGTCGATCTTGTTCTGCACGAGCAGGAACAGCAACACGATGACGAACAGCGCCAAGGGGAGCTGCGGTTTAGTGATCGTCGAGTTGATGACGTTCTTGATGGCATCCGGCACGCCAACTCCCGGGGGGATCCCGGGGATCGGCGCGGCGACCGGCAGGCGACCAGCAGCGGCGGCAGCCTTGCTGCCTGCGGCCTTGATGTTGTCGATGATCTCACCGAGCCGGGTCGAGGGCGCGACCTGCGGCGCGAGGCTGGCGGGGCCGTTGGGGAGCCCACCGGGCACCAGGGTGCGGCCGGGGACGGTTCCGCCGAAGCCACCCGGGAAGCCGGCGGGCGGTGTGCCAGCGGTCCGTCCCAGTGCCGACACCAGGGTGTAGCTGCCCAGGGTGGACGGACCGACGTTGCCAGCGGTGTCGACGTAGCGGACCGAGAGCGACCAGGTGCCGGGCTGCTGTCCGCGCAGGTCGAGGGCGAAGGCGCCCGAGCACGGTCCCTCGGACAGGACAACGCCCTCGTGGCTCGCGATGCAGACCGCGCGGGTGTCCTCCGGGACGACGAAGCCCCACGTCGGAAACGCCTCCGTCCCGCGCGCGGCCGGTCGGGTCGTGAACTGCGGCGCCGGCGGCGGCGTGCGGTCGTAGCGGTAGGCGCCGGCCGTGACCGCTCCGATGTTTCCAGCGGCGTCGACGGCGCGCAGCTCGAGCTGATAGGTGCCCTCGCGGTTGGCCGTCGCGACGACCTGCGGCGACAGGCAAGCGGTGTACGCCGACGGCTGCCCGCCCGGACGGCTCAGCCGGCACTCGACGGTGAGCAGCGGGTCGTCGTTCCACGACCACGACGCGACCGCCTCGTTGCCGACGGGCGGCGGCTCGTCGGTGAAGCGCTGCACGGGCGGCTGCGCCGTGTCGAGCACGTACGTCGACGCGGTCACCGGACCGGTCGCGCCGGTGCTGTCCGCTGCGCGCACCTCGAGCAGGTAGCTGCCGTCCCCGACGGTCGACGTCGTGAACGTGCCGCCGCACGGGGTCCAGGCGCCGGTGCCGCGGGGAGTGGTCAGCCGGCACTGCGCCGCGAGGGTGCCGGTCAGCGCCGCGGCACGACGCAGGGCGGCCTGCCCGAGGTCGGCACCGCCGATCACCCACGTCGGCGTCGTGTCGTTGCCCGGACTCGCGGGAGTGTCCGTCAGGGAGACCAGTGGCGGCGCCGTACGGTCAAAGGCGTAGTCGCTGGTGATGGGGCTTGAGGTGTTGCCAGCGGCGTCGACCGAGCGGACCTGCAGGGTGTAGCGGCCGTCCGGCTTGCCGACCAGCAGCAGGGTGACCGGGCTGGTGCAGGGCGTCCAGTCCTCGGTGACCGACCCGTCGAGCAGTCGACGGCACTCGGGCTGGACCGACCGGACGGTGCTGAAGCCCCAGCGCGGGCTGGTCGAGGAGCTCGGGCTACCGGGCACGAGGGTCCAGGCCGGAGCCGGAGCCGGCACGGTGCGCAGGACGTAGCCCGCGACCGCGGGCTCGCCGACGTTGCCGGCGGCGTCGATGGCCCGCACGGTCAGGGTGTAGGAGCCGTCGGGCGCCGAGCTGAGGTCCATCGTGAACGGCGAGGTGCACGGGCCGTCGCGCAGGACCTGCCCGTTGGAGCTGACCCGGCAGGTCGCCGTACTGCCCGGGGCCAGGACGAACGACCACGTCGGCGCCCGGTCCCGAGACGGCCCGGTCGGACCGGTCAGGGTGCCCGGTGCGGCCGAGGCCGTGGTGTCGAGGACGTAGCTGCTGGTCGTCTCGGGGCCCGGCGTCCCGGCGGCGCTGAGGGCGTGCACGGTCAGGGTGTAGGTCGCGTCCGGCAGGCCGGTCAGGTCCGCGGTGTAGCTGGTCGAGCAGGGCGCGAAGTCGCTGATGACCTGCTGGCCGGTCGAGAGCTTGCACTCCAGGAGCACACCGGTGACGCTGGTGAGCGTCCACGTCGGCGTGGTGTCGTTGCCGGGACTCGGGGGCGCGCCGACGCCGACCGCGGACGGCGCGGAGGTGTCGAGCACGAAGTCGCTCAGCGCGATCGGGCTGACGTTGCCGGCGGCGTCGGTGAGACGCGCGGCCAGGGTGTAGGTGCCGTCACCGAGACCGGTCAGGTCGAGGGCGAACAGCGAGCCGCTCACCGAGACGGCGCAGGCCTGCCAGTCCTGGAAGACCGCGCCGAAGAGCAGGACGCGGCACTCGGCCGTGGCCGGCGACTCGGCCGAGGCAACCGCCCAGACCGGCTGGCGGGTGGTGGACGGCGACGGCGGAGCCGTCAGCGCGGGAGCGGCCGGGCCGGTCGTGTCGAGGCGGTAGCGGCTGTAAGTCGCGGCGGTGCTGCCGACGAGCCGGGCCTCGAAGCCGTAGACGGCGTCGGGCTGACCGAACAGGTCGGCGAGGTAGGTCGCCCCGCACGGCGCCCAGTCCTTGAACGTCGTGGTGTTGCGCAGCAGGCGGCACTCGGTGGGCCCGCTCGCGCTGATCTTCCACGTCGGCGCCCGCCCGGACCCGGGAGTGACCGGGCCGATCACCCGGGGCGCGAGGGGCGCGTTGCTGTCCAGGACGTAGGGGGTGGTCACCGCGGCGCTGACGTTGCCGGCGGTGTCGCGCGCCAGCACCTGCAGCTGGTAGGTGCCGTCGGCGGCTCCGGCGAGGTCGAGGGTGACCGCGTTGGTGCAGGCGAGATCGCGCGGACCGCCCGGCGTGACCAGCCGGCACAGCGCGTCGGCTCCGGCCTCGTAGTTGAAGGCGTACGACGGCGCGCGGTCCGAACTGGGCGAGCCGGCGGTGAGCGTCATGACCGGTACGGCGGGCGGCGTGGTGTCCAGGACGTAGACCGTCGTGCCGGCCGGGCCGACGTTGCCGGCCGGGTCGGTCGCGCGGACCGAGAGGGTGTAGGCGCCGTCGGGCTGGCCGGTGAGGTCGACGGCGTGCGGGCTGACGCAGGCAGCGAGAGGGGCCAGCACCGTCGCGCCGCGGGTGACGCGGCAGGACGTGGTCGCGCCGGCCTCGGCGGTGAAGCTGAACGAGGCGGCGCGGTTGCGGCTCGGACCGGTGGGGTCGACCAGCTCGGGTGCGGCCGGGGCGACGGTGTCGAGGACGTAGGTGCCGGCGCCGATCGGGCTGACGTTGCCGGCGGCGTCGGTGGCGCGGACCTCGAACGTGTAGGTGCCGTCGGCCGTGACCGGGGTGGCCAGCGGCAGCGCGCACGCCGCAAAGGCTCCGGGGGTCGCACCAGGAGCGGTCAGCCTGCACTCGGTGACCGCGCCGGCCTCGACGCTCGCGCCCCACGACGGCGCGAGGTCACGCCCGGGACTGCTCGGCGCGACGACGACGGGGGCCGGCGGGGCTGTGGTGTCGAGGAGGTAGCCGCCGCTGGCACCGGCGTCGCTGACGTTGTCCGCCGCGTCCGTGACCCGGACGGTGAGGACCCACGTGCCGTCCACCGAGAGAAGGGGGGCGTACGGCGACGAGCAGGCGACGAACGCACTGCCCGGACCGGCATCGACGGCGAGCGAGCACTCGGCGCGGCTGCCGGTCTCGGCGGTCCAGGTGAAGCTGGGCGTGCGGTTCTGCGACGGACCCTTCGGACCCGTGACCGACGGCGCGACGGGGGCGGTGGTGTCGTAGGTGTAGGCGCCGGACACCCCGGTGGTGGTGTTTCCGGCGGCGTCCTTGGACACCACGGTCAAGACGTAGTCGCCGTCGGCCAGGCCGGTGAGCGAGGTGCTGTAGGTCGCCGAGCACGGGTCGGCGGTGGCCACCACGACCGGGCCGCGGGCGAGCGAGCAGCTGTTGGTCACATCGGCGTCGCTGGTGAAGCGGAAGACCGGGGTGGCGATCTTCGAGGGGCTGGGCGGGGCGGTCACCGACGGTGCGGTCGGGGCCTTGGTGTCGAGCAGGTACGTCGGGCTCGGGCCCGGGCTGCCGAGGTTGCCGTAGCGATCGGTGAGCCGGACCTCGAGGAAGTAGTTGCCGTCACCGCTGGTGAGCGGGTACGTCGCGGGCAGGGTGCACGCGGTCCAGGAGCCGGCGGTCGTCTCGAAGGTCAACCGGCACTCGGCAGTAGCACCCGACTCGACCGTGCTCGTGATGCTGTAGTCGGCCGAGGTGACGTTCTTCGTGCCCGTCGGGCCACTCACGGTCGGGGCCGCCGGGGGCGTGCGGTCCAGGGTGTAGGTAGCGCTGGTGACCGGCGCGTTGGTGTTGAGCACCGGGTCGGTGAGGCGCACCTGCAGCTGGTAGTCGCCGTCACCGTAGGTCAGCGACTCACCGTGCGGACTGCCGCACGACGCCCAGGCCTTCACCACGGCGCCCAGGTGCAGCAGCTGGCACTCGGCAGTCGCGTCGGCATCGCTGGTCCACGCCCAGTTGACGCCCTGGACCCGCGAGGTGCCTGCGGGCTCGGAGGTGAAGACGGCCAGCGCCGGCGGGGTCGTGTCGAGCAGGTAGGCGTTGCTGGCGCCGAGGTCGCTGAGGTTGCCGGCCGCGTCCTTGAGCTGCAGCGACAGGACATAGGAGCCGTCCGCGGTCAGGGCCGGCAGCGTCCGGGTCAGCGAGGTGCACGGTGCGAGCGGCTCGACGATGACCGCGGTCGAGGTGGCAGTGGCCGCACGGGTCAGCTGGCACAGCAGCGACGGCGTCACCGTCTCGGTCGTGGTGTAGGTCCAGGTGACGGTGCGCTGCTTGCTCGGTCCGCTGGGCCCGGTCACGACCGGCGCATCCGGCTTGACCGTGTCGAGGTCGTACGCCGGACCGGTGACCGCCGCGTTGGTGTTGAGCGCGGCGTCGGTCAGGCGCACCTGCAAGGTGTAGGCGCCGTCCCCCGCCGACAGCGTCTCGGTGCGGGGACTGGTGCAGGGCCGGAAGGTTCCCGCGGCGCCGGGCACCGCCACGCCGTTGTGGCGCAGCAGGCACTGCGCGGTCGCGCCCGCCTCACCGGTCCACGACCACGACGCGGAGGTGACGAAGCCGGTGCCGGCCGCGCTGGTGAAGACGGCCGGGGCCGGAGCCGTCAGGTCGACGATGTAGTCAGAGCTGGAGACGACCGCGCTCACGTTGCCGGCCCCGTCGCGGGCCAGCAGGTCCAGCCGATAGCTGCCCTCGCCGGCCAGCGGGCTCCAGACCACCTCGGGGCCGCAGACCGAGAAGGCGCCAGAGGTGTCGCCATTGGCGACGAAGCGGCAGAGCAGTTCGGAGGCGCTCGGGTCGTTGGCGACGACGGTCCACGTGGCCGACAGCGCCTGCGACGGGCTCAGCGGTGAGCGGGTGATGCTGGGGGCACCGGGGTCGGTGCGGTCGATGACCCACGGGCTGCTGACCAGCGCCGGGCTGTCGTTGCCGGCGGCATCGGTGTCGACGACCGTCAGGACGTAGGAGCCCTCGCCCGCGTCGGTCACCGGGATGCTGCGGCCGCAGGCCTGTCCGGCGTAGAGCGTGGTGGTGCCGGCGTTGTTGGTCTGCACCAGGGTGCAGCGTGAGGTCGCGGTGGTCTCGCCACTGGTGGTCCAGGTGCCGGTCCCGTTGTTGACGATTTTTACCGGGCTGCGCGGCTGGCCGGTGAAGGTGACGGCGGGCACGGTGACGTCGAGCTGGTAGGCCTTGGTGCTCGGCAGGCTGGTATTACGGGCCGCGTCGGACTGGGTGACGGTCAGCGTGTAGGTGCCGCTGACGTTGGGCAGGGTCGGCGCGTAGCCGGTGGCGCAGGCACCTGCGGCCGGCATCCCACTCGGCGCGGGCACCACGTCGGTCGTCCAGGAGCAGGCGTACGTCGCTCCGACCTCACCGGTGAGCAGCCACACGGGCGTGCGGTTGTTGGACAGGTAGCGGCCGCCGTTGACGGTGACGCCGGGAGCGGCGGGGTCGATCCGGTCCAGGCGCACCTCCGGACCGGTGGCGACGGTCGCGTTACCGGCCGTGTCGAACAGCGTGACCTGCAGGCTCCAGGCCCCGTCGGAGGTCAGCGGTGTGGTCCACGGGCTGGCGCAGGAGGTGACGGCTGCCCCGGACGCGGCGTCGCTGAGGAGTAGCTGGCAGGTCGCGGTGTCGCTGCCGGTGGCGTCCCACGCCCAGCTGACCGCGGTCTGGTCGGTGTCGCCGCCCGTGCCGGTGACGCTGAACGGCGGTAGCGGTGCGGTGTCGAGGAGGAAGTCGGCGAACGACGAGCCCGTCGCTCCGGTCGCCGCGTCCAGGGCGGAGGCGCTGAGACGGTAGGTGCCGTCGCCGTCGGGGAGCGGCGTGGTGACACTCCCGGCAGTGCAGGGCACGACGGCGCGGGGGGTGGCGGCCGGGGTGGGCGACCGACGCTGCAGGGTGCAGGTCAGGGCGGCGGTCGTGGGGGCGGTCACGGTCCAGGTGTTGCTGGTCGTGTTACCGGTCGGTCGCGCCGTCGACACCGACACCGTCGGGGCGGCCCGGTAGAGCCAGGTCCCGGTGGCCGACGCAGGGTTGCCGGCGTCGTCGACCGTGCTCGCGGTCAGGGTGTAGCTGCCCTCGCGGGGCAGCGTGAAGGAGCTGAACTGCGCACACCCGGTGCCGGAGCCGAACGTCCCGCCACTGGCCTCGGTGAGCACGCAGGTTGGGGCCTGACCGCCGTCGCCAACCGTCACGGTCCAGCCGGCGGCGTCCGTCGTCGAGCTGTTCGAGGCCGGGCTGACGGTGATGGTCGGGCGCGCCGTGTCGAGCAGGTAGGTCGCGACGACGCCTGTGCGGGTGTTGCCGGAGCCATCGGTCGCGCTGGCCGTCAGGGTGTAGGTGTCGTCCGTGAGCGGCCCGGGTCGGTAGGCCGTGCAGGGCGAGAAGGCGAGGAAGACCGTGGCGGTGGCGGCAGCCCCGGCGAGCTGACAGGTCACGGTTGCGCCACCCGCGGCGGTGACCGTCCAGCTCGGGTCGGGGGTGTTGCCGGTGCCGTTCGGACCGCTGGCCAGGGTGAGCGCCGGGCCGGTCCGGTCCAACACGAAGGTCGTCAGCGGTCCGCTGCTGGCCGGGTTGCCCGCGGCGTCGGTCGCTTGCGCGGTGAGGACGTAGCTGCCGTCCTGACTGAGCGGGGTCGCCGGGAAGGGCGCGGCGGTGGTCTGGCACAGCCCACTGATCGGCGTCAGCTGGGTCGCCCCGGTGGCGGGCGTGTGGGTCAGGGTGCAGGTGACGCCGACGGACGGGGTCTCGGCGGTGTCGACGACGAAGCTCACCGCGCCGCTGCCACCCGGGCTCGCCGGTGCGCTGGTCAACGTGAAGGTCGGGCCCACCCGGTCCAGCCGGTAGGGGGTCGAGATCCCATTGCTGTAGGAGGTCGTGGTGATCGTCGCCGTGGGAGTGACCGAGGTGTCCGGTGCGGTCGTCGTGTTGACGCTGCGGATCCAGATCCGGTGGTCGCCGTCGGTGCTCAGCGTGGGCGCGAAGGTCGTCCCTGTCGTGCAGGAACCCCAGCCGTCCGTGGGCGGCACGGTCGACGTACCTGGGACGACGTGGCACTGGGCCGGGTCGGCGTCGGCGTTGAGGGAGAACTCGAAGGTGGGGTTGGTGCTCGGTCCGAGCGACGGGGCCACGGTGAATGTGGGGTCGACGACGGCCGCGGCGGACGCCTGCTGCAGGGGGGCGGCGGAGAGCAGGGTGCCGAACCACGCGGTGAGGACGATGAGCGCGACGAACGGCCGGGAGCGACTGCTCCGAAGCCGTGACTGACTGCGCATCCGTCGTACTCCTCGGTCCTGCCCTCAGGACCTGTTGTGTGCACGGGCTCGCGCGGTGGCTGCGCGTGCCGACGCCGGGCGTCCCCGTCGTTCCTCGTGTCTCGGCAGCATTGCATGCGGAGATTAGGCCGAATGGCTGACGAGTTCCGCTCACTTCGGGTGACATCGCCCCCTCAGCCGGGGGGTGCCGAGCGACTGCTCAGGTGAAGTGGAGACAGGGGGACTCGAACCCCCAACCCCCGCGTTGCAAACGCGGTGCTCTGCCAGTTGAGCTATGTCCCCGGTGGTGGGCCCATCGGGCTAGCGCAGGTCCGGGGCGCTGGTCGCCTCGTTCCACAGGTCCTTGTCAGTGCGGGCCGCCTTGCGGCGGCGCAGCACCGCGAGGACGGCACCGACCAGGGCGAGCAGGACGGCGGGGCGCTTGCTCGACATGTGCTCTCCCGGGGTGGTGACCAGCGTGCACGGGGTGGGCCTGGGAGGACTTGAACCTCCGGCCTCATCCTTATCAGGGATGCGCTCTAACCGCCTGAGCTACAGGCCCCGTGATCTCACTGTGCGCCTTGCGACACGGGACGCGAGGCTACACGAACCGATCGGCTGACCGCCCGGCCGGGTCGGCCCTCAGTCTCGGTCGCCGAGGGTGACCTCGATGCCGCCGGTGAGCTGCGCCACCAGGTTGTAGAGGAAGGCGCCCAGCGTGGCGAGCGCGGTCAGGACGACGACGTTGACCGCGGCCACCACCACGGAGAACCCGAGCACCGCGCCGAAGCTGAACACGCCCGACGGGTTGGCTGTCTCGCCCGGATCGGAGGTCACGTCGCCGATGAGTGAATTGACCGAGCTGGTCACGCCGAGCGCACTCAAGACGAGGTAGAGCGTCAGCAGCGCGACGATCAGCGCCACGCCCAAGAAGATCGACGCGACGACCGAGTAGGTGAAGACCGACCACGGGTCGATGCGCCGCAGCGTGAGACGCGCCCGCCGCCCCCGCGCGGTAGCGGTGCCAGCGGGCTTCGCGGCGGTGGGCGCCTGCGGGGTCGTCGCTCCGGGGCCTGCCCCGGAGGTCCGCCCGGGCGCCGGCGTACGCGCGGGGATGCCGGCCAGCTGCCGCGGCGGCGGCAGGGGCTCGGCCCGAGGAGGGACGCCAAGGTGCGGCGGTACGCCGACGGGCGGCCGGGGGGCGACCGCCGGCGGAGGCGGGCTGGGAGCGGCCGTCGGGGCAGGAGCGGGCGGACGCGCCAACGATGGGGCGGCGGTAACCGGCGCCGGTGCCGGCGGTGCGGGCGACGGCGGGGACGCTGGCGTAGGTGGCTCGCTAGCCCGTTTCGGGGCGGGCAGCTCGGGAGCAGGTGACTCGGGAGCAGGTGCCTCGGGGCGGTTCCAGTCGCGGGCGGGGACGGCGCTCGGGGGGCCCGACTCCACCGCAGCACCGACGGGAGTCTGCTCGCGCTGCGTATCTGTGATGTGACGCTCTGTGCTGTCCCTTGTCGGTTCGGAGGGGGCCGGTCCCTCGCCCACCGGCTGCGTCGCGTCCGGCGCGGAGTCGCGGCTCTCGGGCCCGGTCACTGCTCCTCCCCGGTGTCCGTGCCCTCAGCCGGGCTTTCTCCGGCTGGCTGAACCTCGGCTTCGGTCGCCGGGGCAGCGTCCGGATCAGTGTCGGGATCGGGGTCTGCCTCTGCTGACTCCCCGTTGTGGGCCACAGCCGCGACCGTCGTCCCCGCCGCGAGTGAGATCAGCTTGACGCCCATCGTGGTCCGCGAGGTGGGTCGCACCGGGGCCACCGACACCCGGATGACGACCCCGCCACTGGTGATCGCGAACAGCTCGTCGTCGGGGCCGACGACCATCGCGCCGACCAGCGACCCGCGGCGCTCCTCGAGCTTGGCGGTGAGCACGCCGGAGCCGCCGCGCCCCTGCGCGCGGTACTCCGACAGCTCGGTGCGCTTGACGAACCCGCCGTCGGTGACGGTGACGAGCGACGCGCCCTCGGTGTCGCGGGCGACCGACATCGACAGCAGCTCGTCGCCGGCGCGCAGCCGCATGCCGATGACGCCGGACGTGGCCCGACCCATCGGGCGCAGCGCCTCGTCGTCGGCCAGGAAGCGCACCGACTGGGCCCGCCGGCTCACCAGCAGCAGGTCGTCCTCGGCGCTGATCAGCTGGGCCGCGATGAGCTCGTCGTCCTCACGCAGGTTCAGCGCGATGAGCCCGCTGGAGCGGCCGTTGTCGAAGTCGCGCAGCGCGGTCTTCTTGACCAGGCCGCGCTTGGTCGCGAGAACGAGGTAGGGCGCGGCGTCGTAGTCCTTGAGCGCGATCACCTGGGCGATCTGCTCATCGGGCTGGAAGGCCAGGATGTTGGCCACGTGCTGACCGCGGGCGTTGCGGTCGGCCTCGGGCAACTCGTGCGCCTTGGCCCGGTAGACCCGTCCCTTGTTGGTGAAAAAGAGCAGCCAGTGGTGGGTGTTGGTGACGAAGAAGCGCTCGACGATGTCGTCCTGCTTCAGTCGCGCGCCCTGCACGCCGCGGCCGCCCCGGCGCTGCTGGCGGTAGAGGTCGGTCTTGGTGCGCTTGGCGTAACCGCCGCGCGTCACCGTCACGACGACGTCCTCTTGCGGGATGAAGTCCTCGGCGCTCATGTCGCCCTCGTACGGGATGATCCGCGTACGCCGCTCGTCGCCGTACCGCTCGACGATCTCGGTGAGCTCCTCCCCGATGATCGCCCGCTGGCGCGCCGGGCTGGCCAGGATCTCGGTGAGGTCGGCGATCTTGGCCTCGAGCTCGGCGGCCTCGTCGATGATCTTCTGCCGCTCCAGTGCCGCGAGCCGGCGCAGCTGCATGTCGAGGATCGCGACGGCCTGGATCTCGTCGATCTCGAGCAGGGCCATCAGCTGTCCGCGGGCTGCGTCGGCGGACTCCGCGCCACGGATGAGCGCGATCACCGCATCCAGGGCGTCCAGCGCCTTGAGCAGCGCGCGCAAGATGTGCATGCGCTCTTCGGCCTTGCGCAGCTGGTAGCGGGTGCGCCGCACGATGACGTCGACCTGGTGGTCGACGTAGTAGCGGACGAACTCGTCGAGCCGCAGCGTGCGCGGCACGCCATCGACGATGGCCAGCATGTTGGCGCCGAACGTCGTTTGCAGCTGGGTGTGCTTGTAGAGGTTGTTCAGCACCACCTTGGCCACCGCGTCGCGCTTGAGCACGATCACCAGTCGCTGGCCGGTGCGCTGGGAGCCCTCGTCGCGGACGTCGGCGATGCCGGCGATCCGCCCATCACGCACGTGGTCTGCGATGGTTTCAGCCAGATTGTCTGGGTTGACCTGGTAGGGCAGCTCGGTGACGACGAGGATCGTGCGGCCCTTCTTGTCCTCGTCGACCTCGATGACCGAGCGCATCCGGATCGAGCCGCGACCGGTGCGGTAGGCCTCCTCGATCCCCCCACGACCGACGATGAGCGCGCCCGTCGGGAAGTCCGGGCCCTGTACGCGCTCGAGCATCGCGTCGAGCAGCTGCTCGCTGTCGGCGTCCGGGTGGTCCAGGAACCACTGGACGCCGGACGCCACCTCGCGCAGGTTGTGCGGCGGGATGTTGGTGGCCATGCCCACGGCGATGCCGGACGAGCCGTTCACCAACAGGTTGGGGATACGGCTGGGGAGAACGTCCGGTTCTGAGCTGCGGCCGTCGTAGTTGGGGCTGAACTCGACCGTCTCCTGGTCGATCTCGCGCAGCATCTCCATCGCGAGCGGCGCCAGCCGGCACTCGGTGTACCTCATGGCGGCCGCCGGGTCGTTTCCTGGTGACCCGAAGTTGCCATTGCCGTCGACCAGCGGGGAACGCAGCGACCACGGCTGAGCCAGCCGTACCAGGGTGTCGTAAATGGCCGTGTCGCCGTGCGGGTGGTAGTTGCCCATCACGTCCCCGACGACACGGGCACACTTGTAGTAGCCGCGATCGGGCCGGTAGCCCCCGTCGTACATCGCGTAGAGGACGCGGCGGTGGACCGGCTTCAGGCCGTCCCGCACGTCCGGGAGGGCTCGTCCGACAATGACGGACATGGCATAGGCGAGGTAGGAGCGCTGCATCTCGACATCGATGCCGACCAGCTCGATGCGGTCGCCCTCGTGCCCGGAGCCTCCGTCGTCGGTGGGGCCGGCGGGGGGCGGGGGCGGCGGTACGACGTCCGACTCAGGTGGTCCTCTCGACTGTGTGTTCCACGTGGAACACGCACGTTCGTATGCAGGTCAGGAAAGTCACACGCGGTGTTTCACGTGGAACACCGTCTAGATGTCGAGGAAGCGGACGTCCTTAGCGTTGCGCTGGATGAAGTTGCGCCGAGCCTCGACGTCCTCCCCCATCAGCACGGAGAACAGCTCGTCCGCGGTCGCGGCGTCATCCAGGGTGACCTGGAGGAGAACCCGCTCAGCCGGGTCCATCGTGGTCGACCACAGTTCCGGGGCGTTCATCTCGCCCAGACCCTTGAAGCGCTGGATGGCCTCGCCGGACTTGGGCAGCCGCTTCCCGGCCTCGTGGCCGGCAGTCACCAGCCCGTCCCGCTCTCGGTCGGAGTAGGCGTACTGGACGTCGCCACCGTTCCACTTGATCATGTAGAGCGGGGGCTGGGCGAGGTAGACGTAACCAGCCTCGACGAGCGGGCGCATGAAGCGGAACAGCAGCGTGAGCAAGAGCGTCCGGATGTGCTGGCCGTCCACGTCGGCGTCGGCCATCAGCACCACCTTGTGGTAGCGCAGCTTGCTGACGTCGAACTCCTCGTGGATCCCGCAGCCGAGCGCGGTGATCATCGCCTGGACCTCGTTGTTGTTGAGGACCCGGTCGATGCGCGCCTTCTCGACGTTCAGGATCTTGCCCCGGATCGGCAGGATCGCCTGGAACCGCGAGTCCCGACCACCCTTGGCGCTGCCGCCGGCACTGTCGCCCTCGACGACGTACAGCTCGGACTCGCGCGGGTCGGTCGACTGGCAGTCGGCGAGCTTGCCGGGCAGCGACGACGACTCCAGCAGGCCCTTGCGGCGGGTGAGCTCACGGGCCTGGCGTGCGGCCAGTCGGGCTCGAGCCGCTTGCGAGGCCTTGAGCACGATCTGCCGTCCGTCGGCGGGATTGCGGTCGAACCAGTCCTTGAGCCACTCGCGGGTGGCCTTCTGCACGAAGCTCTTGGCCTCGGAGTTGCCGAGCTTGGTCTTGGTCTGACCTTCGAACTGGGGGTCGGCGATCTTCAGCGAGATGATCGCGGTCAGGCCCTCACGGATGTCAGAGCCCTCGAGGTTGGTCTCCTTCTCTTTGAGGTGCCCCTTGGCGCGGGCCCAGTCGTTGAAGGTCGTCGTCAGCGCGGTGCGGAAGCCCTCCTCGTGGGTGCCGCCCTCGTGCGTGTTGATCGTGTTGGCGAAGGTGTAGACCGACTCGCTGTAGGAGTCGTTCCACTGCATGGCCACCTCGACCGTCATGCGCATGCCGGCCGTGGTCTCCTCGGTGAAGCCGATGACCGTCGGGTGCGCCGGGGTCTTCGTGCTGTTGAGGTGCCGGACGAAGTCCTCGAGCCCCCCGGGGTAGCAGAAGACGACCTCGTAGACGTCGGAGTCGGGCTCCACCCGCTCGTCGCGCAGGCTGATCGACAGCCCCTTGTTGAGGAAGGCCATCTCCTGCAGCCGCCGGTGCAGGGTCTCCCGGTTGTACGTCGTGCTCTCGGTGAAAATGTCGGGATCAGCCCAGAAGGTGAGGATCGTCCCGGTTTCGCTGGTGTCGCCCACCTGCACCAGGGGCTCGGGAACCGACCGGACGTAGCGCTGCGTCCAGCGCTTGCCGTCGCGCTGGATCTCGACCTCGAGCCGCGTCGACAGGGCGTTGACCACGGCGGCACCGACGCCGTGTAGCCCGCCGGAGACGGCGTAGGACTTGCCGTCGAACTTGCCGCCGGCGTGCAGCGTGGTGAGCACGACCTCGATGGCCGGTCGCTTCTCCACCGGGTGCATGTCGACGGGGATGCCGCGGCCGTTGTCGCTGACCCGCACCCCGCCGTCGGCCTGCAGCGTGACGGTGATCGTGTCGCAGTGACCGGCCAGCGCCTCGTCGACCGCGTTGTCGACCACCTCGTAGACGAGGTGGTGCAGGCCGCGCTCCCCGGTCGAGCCGATGTACATGCCCGGGCGCTTGCGCACGGCCTCGAGGCCTTCGAGCACGGTGATGGAGGAGGCGCTGTAGCTGTCGGGCGCCACCGGATCAGCGACCGCGTTGACCTCGTCGTCCTCGGGCTGGTCCGGCGTCACAGGGGTGCTGGTCATGGACAGCGCACTCCGCTCTCTCCGCGTCGACGCGGTGGCCAGGTCGAGATGAGGGGCAGCTGGCGGGTGCCCGCACCGGGAGGCGTCCCGGCGCGCCACTGTAACTCACGGGGCGGACATCCCAGGCCGTTCCGGCCCCTGGTGAGGCGCGTGGCGCGATCGACCCCCTTGTCCGTGGTCCCCCACGTACCCGGCTCCTCACGCGCTGTGAGCGGCCTAGCCGTAGGTGTCCCGCGGGCCGCGCGCCCCCGGCCCCTGCACTCGCCGAGGACCCTTGCGCCAGTCGGGCTGCACCGGTCCGCGCACGACCACCGACGTCACCACCCCCTCGCCGACCTGCTCGGCCAACCGCCGCTGCAGGGTGCGGGTGAGCAGCCGGAGCTGGGTCGCCCACGCCGACGACTCCGCCTGCAGGACCAGCTCGCCCTCGAGCAGCGACGTCGGCCGGCAGTGGTCGGCGATCTCCGGACCCACCAGCCGGTCCCAGTTGGCGAGGACGCCGGCAGCCGTCGAGGTGTCCTCCCAGCCCCGCTCGGCGACCAGCCGCCGGATGGCCGAGCCGAACAGCACCGGGTCGCGAGCGTCCGGTCCGCTCCCACTGGACTCCACGGCGCGCAGCCTTCGCTTACCCCGCTGGGCCGCAGCGCCGGGTTGCAGGCCCTTCGCGCGGGCAGCAGCGCGGGCTGCGGACAGCGCGGCCCGCGCCAGGTCCGGTCCGGTCAGCGCGCTGCTCGCCTCCTGCGGTGGCTCATCGGACACGCGTCACCGTCCCGGCGTGCACGTCGTAGCGACCACCCAGCAGCGCCTCGGGCACGTCATCGGCGACAGCCGCGGTGATGAGGACCTGCTGCGCACCGCCGATCAGCGTCGCCAGCCGCTCGCGCCGGCCCACGTCGAGCTCGGCGAACACGTCGTCGAGCAGCAGCACCGGTTCGCCGTCCGCCGCCGAGCCGTCCCCCCGGAGCAGCTCGTACGACGCCAGCCGCAGCGCGAGCACGACCGACCAGGTCTCGCCGTGCGAGGCGTAGCCCTTCACCGGCAGGTCAGCCAGGGTGAGCACGAGGTCATCGCGGTGCGGCCCGACCAGCGACACACCCCGCTCGACCTCCTGCGGGCGCACGCGCGCCAGCTCGGCCAGCAGCGCCGCGCCTAGCAGCTCCCGGTCGGCCGCGCCCCCGGTCAGCGCCTCGGGCAGCGCCTCCCCGAGCGAGCTGCGATAGGCCAGGGTGGTCTTGCCCTGCCCGAGCGAGACGTCGCGATAGGCCGCTTCGACGTACGGCGAAAGGGCGACGACCAGCTCGAGGCGGGCCGCCAACAGCTCCGCCCCGGCCTGAGCGAGGTGGGCGTCCCAGACGTCCAGCGTGCGCATGTCGCCACCGCCGGACCGCTTGGCGAGGAACGCGGTCTTCAGCAGGGCGTTGCGCTGCTTGAGCACCCGCTCGTAGTCGCTGCGTACGCCGGCGAAACGCGGCGCCCGCGCCACCAGCAGGTCGTCGAGGAACCGCCGCCGCTCGGACGGGTCACCCCGCACCAGCGCCAGGTCCTCCGGCGCGAACAGCACGGTCCGCAGCAGGCCCAGCACCTCGCGCGCCCGCGGCACCGGGGATCGGTTGATCCGAGCCCGGTTGGCCGACCCCGGGTTGATCTCGAGCTCGACGAGGGTCTGCCGCCCGTCCCGCTCGACCCGTCCGCGCACGATGGCGCGCGCGGCCTCGGCCCGCACCAGCGGCCCGTCGGTGGCCACTCGGTGCGAGCCGAGTGTGGCGAGGAACCCCAGCGCCTCGACGATGTTGGTCTTGCCCTGCCCGTTGGCGCCGATCAGCGCCGTCGAGCCCGGGCCCAGCTCGAGCTCGAGCGTCGACCAGGACCGGAAGTCGGTGAGCGACAGGGCGCTGACGTGCATGCGGTCTCAGCCGGCTTCGACCGGTGGGACGCCGGGCTCGCCGCGCTCGCGCCCCTGCGCCGGGTCGGCCGGAGCCCCCGCGTCGGCGCCATCGGCGCCTGGGCTGTCGGCGCCCTTGTCGGTCGAACCCGCCGATGCGGTCACCGGGTGACCGCCGAACTGGTTGCGCAGCGCCGCGATCATCTTCATCGCGGGCGAGTCGTCCTGCCGGCTGGCGAACCGGGCGTAGAGCGCCGCGGTGATCACCGGCAGCGGTACGGCGTGGTCGACCGCGGCCTGCACGGTCCACCGCCCCTCGCCGGAGTCCTCGGCGTAGCCGCGCAGCTCCGACAGGTCGTCGTCCTCCTTCAGCGCGTTGACCATCAGGTCCAGCAGCCAGGACCGGATGACGGTGCCCTTCTGCCAGCTGGCGATCACGGCCGGCACGTCGGTGACGACGTCCGTCGCCATCATCAGCTCCCAGCCCTCGGCGTAGGCCTGCATCAGGCCGTACTCGATGCCGTTGTGCACCATCTTCGCGAAGTGGCCGGCGCCGACCTGGCCGAGAAGGGCATCGGCTTCGTCGACTGCGGGGTGAGCGGTGGCGTGTGGGGCCTCACCGAGGGCTACGCGCTGATGGTCGGCGGCGAGCCCGAGCACGTCGCGCTGGTGCAGCCGTTCTTCGACGTGCTCAAGCCGGCGGGGGATTCCGGCTTCGTGCACGCCGGCCCGGTGGGTGCGGGTCACTTCGCGAAGATGGTG
>JANPHZ010000168.1:0-6968 GCA_031424715.1 Frankiaceae bacterium | reverse complement strand
GCCGGCCAGCTGGCCCAGTCGAAGGCGCTGGACGGGCAGTCCGGGATCGCCGTACGCCGCCTGGTCCAGGCCGACGCCCAGTCGCTGCCGTTCGCCGCGGGCGCCTTCGACCTGGTGGTGTCGGCGTTCGGAGCGGTCCCGTTCGTGGCTGACTCGGCGGGGGTGATGCGCGAGGTCGCCCGCGTCCTGCGCCCCGGGGGCCGCTTCGTCTTCTCGGTGACCCACCCGACCCGGTGGGCCTTCCCGGACGATCCCGGACCGGCTGGCCTCACCGTGTCGCAGTCCTACTTCGACCGCACGCCCTACGTCGAGACCGACGAGCAGGGGCGGGCGTCGTACGTCGAACACCACCGGACCCTGGGCGACCGGGTCCGCGAGTTGGTGGCGGCGGGCCTGCTGCTCGTTGACCTGGTTGAGCCGGAGTGGCCGGACGGGCACACCGACGAGTGGGGCCAGTGGAGCCCGCTGCGCGGCCGCCTCATGCCCGGTACGGCGATCTTCGTGACTCAGCGGGGCTAGTGCCCGGCTTCGTCCCAGGTCCGGCCGATGCCCACGCTGACATCGAGCGGGACGTCGAGCGGGTAGGCCTCGCCCATCTCCTTGCGCACCAGCGCCTCGAGCGCCTCCGCCTCTCCAGGCGCCACTTCGAGCACCAGCTCGTCGTGCACCTGCAGCAGCAGCCGTGAGGCCATGCCCTCCTCGCGCAACCGCCGGTGCACCCGGAGCATGGCCAGCTTGATGATGTCCGCGGCGCTGCCCTGGATGGGCGCGTTCAGGGCCATCCGCTCCGCCATCGAACGGCGCTGGCCGTTGTCGCTGGTGAGGTCGGGCAGGTAGCGACGGCGATCCAAGATGGTCGAGGTGTAGCCGTCCTTGCGGGCCTGCGCCACCACGTCGTGCAGGTAGTCGCGCACCCCGCCGAACCGCTCGAAGTAGGCCGTCATCTGCTCCTTGGCCTCGTCGGGCGTGATCCGCAGCTGCTGGGCCAGGCCGTACGCCGACAGCCCGTACGCGAGCCCGTAGGACATCGCCTTGACCCGCCGGCGCAGCTCGCTGTCGACCTGCTCGACCGGAAGCCCAAAGGCCTGCGAGGCGACGAAGGTGTGCAGGTCCTCCCCCGTGGTGAAGGCCTCGATCAGCCCCGCGTCCTTCGACAGGGTGGCCATGATGCGCATCTCGATCTGCGAGTAGTCAGCCGTCATCAGTGCCTCGAAACCCGGCCCCGCGACGAAGCCCTGGCGGATCTCGCGGCCCTGCGGCGTACGGATCGGGACGTTCTGCAGGTTGGGGTTGTCGCTGGACAACCGACCCGTCGCCGCGACCATCTGCTTGTACGTCGTGTGGATGCGGCCGTCGTCAGCAACCGTCGGCAACAGCTGCTTCTCGACGACCATCAGCAGCCGGGTCATCTCGCGGTGGTGCAGCAGCGCCTCGATCACCGGGTGGGTGCCGAGCAGGTTGGCCAGCGCGTCGGCGTCGGTGGTGTAGCCAGTCTTGATCTTCTTGGTCTTGGGGAGTCCGAGCTCGTCGAAGAGCAGGGCCTGCAGCTGCTTGGGTGAGCCGAGGTGGAACTCGTGCCCGACGGTGGCGTAGGCCGCATCCGCGGCGTTCTTGACGAGTTCGCGCAGCTTGGCCTCGAGCATCGCGAGGTGGTCGAGGTCGACCGCGATGCCGGTGCGCTCGCAGTCGGCGAGGACGGCGACCAGCGGTAGCTCGAGCTCGCGCAGCAGCGTGGTGCCGCCCCGGCGCTCGAGGTCATCGTCCAGGGCGACGGCGAGGTCGGCGCAGGCCCGCGCCCGCACGACCGCGGCGGAGGCCTCCTGCTCGTCCTCTCCCCCGTCCAGGCTGAGCTGGCCGTCGGAGGTGGGCTCGGCCCGCAGCTCGCGGCGCAGGTAGCGCAGGGACAGGTCGGCGAGGTCGAAGACCCCTTGCCCTGGCAGGGCAAGGTAGGCGGCGAGCGCCGTGTCGCTGGTCAGGCCCCCGAGCGTCCAGCCGCGCGCCTGCAGCGCGAGCATCGGGCCCTTGGCGTCGTGCAGCGCCTTGGGCGCATCCGAGGCGAGCCACTGCCCGAGGGCGACCTCGTCGTCGGGCGTGAGCGCCTCGAGCTCGAGGAAGGCAGCGTCGTCGTCGCGCGCCGGCTCGCCCTCGGGCGGCGAGGCGGGCGCGAGAGCCAGTCCGCTGGCGTCGCCCGTACCCCGACCCCAGCTGCCGCGGACGTGCATGCCGACGCGGACGCCGGTGGGCAGCTGGTCCAGGAACGCCCGCACCTGACCGGGTTCGAGCACCCGCGCCGTGTCGACCTCGAAGCCCTGCTCGGCCTCGGGCTCGACGGAGGACAAGGTGGCGTAGAGCCGTTCGCGCAGCACCCGGAACTGCAGCGCGTCGAAGACCTTGTGCACCTCGTCGCGGTCCCACTGACCGAGCCGGAGCTCGCTGGGGTGCACCTCGAGGGGGACGTCGCGGACGAGCTCGGTGAGCTGGCGGTTGCGCAACACGCTGGCGATGCCGGCCCGCAGGTTGTCGCCCACCTTGCCCTTGACCTCGTCGACGTGATCGACGAGGTGCGCCACGTCGCCGTACTGCTGGATCAGCTTGGTCGCGGTCTTCTCCCCCAGCCCGGGGATGCCGGGGAGGTTGTCGCTGGGGTCGCCACGCAGCGCGGCGAACTCGGGGTACTGCGCCGGGGTGAGCCCGTACTTCTCCTCCACCGCAGCCGGGGTCATCCGGCGCATGTCGGACACCCCACGGCTGTTGTAGAGCACGGTGATGCGCTCGTCGACGAGCTGGAACGCGTCCCGGTCGCCGGTCACGATCAGCACGTCCATGCCGTCCGCGGCCGCCTGGGTGGCCAGCGTGGCGATGACGTCGTCGGCCTCGAAGCCCTCCGCACACACGACGGGCACCCGGAGGGCGTCGAGCACCTCACGGACGAGGGACACCTGCCCCTTGAAGTCGTGCGGGGTCTCGGCCCGCCCGGCCTTGTAGTCGGCGTAGGCATCGTGGCGGAAGTTGGAGCGCGAGATGTCGAAGGTGACCGCCATGTGCGTCGGCTGCTCGTCGCGCAGGACGTTGATGAGCATGGCGGTGAAGCCGTAGACGGCGTTGGTGGGCTGGCCGGTCGTCGTGCTGAAGTTCTCGACCGGGAGGGCGAAGAAGGCCCGGTAGGCCAGCGAGTGGCCGTCCAGCAGCAGCAGCCGGGAACGAGCGGGTTCGTCGGTCTGCTTGGCTGCCACTCTCCGAGTCTAGAGAGGGCCGACATGAGTGAGGACGTGGCCGCGATGATCGCGGCCAACATGGGTGAGCTGAACGACAAGCTGGGCGTGGTGCTGGTGGAGGTCTCCCCGGAGCGGGTGGTCGCCACCATGCCGGTCGAGGGCAACCGCCAGCCCTACGGCCTGCTGCACGGCGGCGCGTCGGTGGCCCTCGCCGAGTCGCTGGGCTCGACGCTCGCCGCGCTGAACTGCCCTCCGGACCGCGCCGCTGTCGGGATCGAGATCAACGCCACCCACCACCGCTCCGCCCTGGCGGGTCTGGTGACGGCGACGACGGTGCCGCTCAACGTCGGCCGCACGCTGGTGACCAGCGAGACCGTCGTGCGCGACGAGGCGGGCAAGCGGGTCTGCACGGTCCGCCTCACCTGCCTGCTGCGGGAGAACCGACCGGCCTGAGGCAGAGTCCTACGGCTCTGCGCCGGCTCCGCCGAGCGGGACCGCGGGGGCTACGCCGCGGCGCCGGGGCGCGCGCACCGTGCGCCGGCGCAGCACCTCGGCCGGGCCGGAGTCGACCGACTGCAACCGACGTCGTACGACGGAGACCGGCGCGACTCGGCGAACGGCCAGGGGGGCGAAGCCGAGCCGGGCGAAGAAGCGGTTGGCGTCGCGCGAACCGGGGTTGACCGACACCACCATCTGGTCCAGTCCGCGCTCCTCGGCATAGGCGGCGGCCGCGGCGACGAGCGCCTTGCCGGCGCCGCGGCGCTTGTGCCGGTCATCCACCACCGCGTGGCTGATGTGCAGCGCGGGCAGGTCCAGGAGCGCGTTCGTCGGCGCGACGCAGAACAGCGCCATGCCCAGGGGCTGGTCCTGGTCGTCGACGGCGACGACCAGGTGCCGGTCCGGCGCCGACAGCGCCTCGACGTAGCGCGCCTCGAGCGCCTCGCGCGCCGAGACCGGCGTCCCGCGGCCACGCAAGCCGTCGGAAGTCACGGCGAGCTGGTCACGCAGCTGCTCACCGAAGGCCAGCAGGGCGGGGACGTCACGCTCTGCCGCGGGCCGGACCCGCACCGACGTCCAGGGCATCCGCAACTCCGAGGCTCGCGCGCCCCGGCAGGACCGGAGCGGGAACGACCCGTTCGCTCGTGCGAACGGCAGGGCGTACGACGTCCGCCGACGGACTTAGGCTGGGCGGACGAGCGACAGTAGCGCGCCGGTAAGGGTGGCGGCCGACCCCGGTCGGGTGAGACGAGAGGTGGGTGGCTGCGTGGTCCGCGGCGCCGGGACTGCGCTCAACGTCGCGGCCATCCTGGTCGGCAGCGGCCTGGGCGTTCTCGTCGGGCACCGGCTGCCTGAGCGCACCCGGCACACCGTGACCGACGCGCTGGGCCTGGTGGTTCTCGTGATCGGGGGTCTCAACCTGGCCGCGCTGTCGGACGCCGACTTCGTCCGGGCGGTCGGTGCTGGCGGCACGCTGCTCGTGGTGCTCGGGGCTTTGGTGATCGGGGGGATCGTCGGCTCGCTGCTGCGGCTGGAGCAGCGCCTCGAGTCCCTCGGTGGTCGCCTGCAGAAGCGGTTGTCCTCCGGCAGCTCCGGTGAGGGGCGGACGCGCTTCGTCGAGGGCTTCGTCACGGCATCCCTGGTCTTCGTCGTGGGACCGCTGGCGGTGCTCGGGTCGCTGTCCGACGGCCTGGGCCGCGGCATCGACCAGCTCGCGTTGAAGTCGACGCTGGACGGTTTCGCCTCGCTGGCCTTCGCATCCTCGCTCGGTTGGGGCGTGGCCGCCTCCGCCCTCTCGGTCGCGATCTTCCAAGGCGTCCTGACGGCGCTGGGCTTTGCCCTGGGCAGCTTGCTGCCGCTCGCCCTGGTTGCCGCCATCACCGCCACGGGAGGGGTCCTGCTGCTGGGCGTCGGACTGCGGCTGCTGCAGCTGCGGCCCGTCCCGGTCGGCGACATGCTCCCGGCGCTCGTGATCGCGCCGGCGCTCGCCGCGCTCGTCGACCTCCTGCGCTGAGGTCAGTCCTCGCCGAGATAGGCCTTGCGGACGTTCTCGTCGTTGAGCAGCTCCTTGCCGGGGCCGGACAGCACCACCCGACCGGTCTCGAGCACGTAGCCCATGTCGGCCAGTGCCAGCGCTGCGGAGGCGTTCTGCTCGACGAGCAGGATCGTCGTACCGGCCTCTTTGAGCTCGGCAATCGTCTCGAAGATCAGCTGGATCATGATCGGGGACAGGCCCATCGACGGCTCGTCGAGCATCAGCAGTCGCGGCTTGCTCATCAGCGCGCGGCCGATGGCCAGCATCTGCTGCTCCCCTCCGGAGAGCGTTCCGGCCTTCTGGGTGCGTCGCTCCTCCAACCGCGGGAAGCGCTCGAAGACCGAGGCGATGTCCTTGCTCAGGGCTTGGCCCTTACGGCTGTAGCCGCCGAGCTCGAGGTTCTCCTCGACGGTCATCAGGGGGAAGATGCGCCTGCCCTCGGGCGAGTGCGCGACCCCGCGGGTGACGATGTCGTGCGCCTTCATCTCGTCCAGGCGCGTCCCGTCGAAGACCACGGTCCCCTCGAGCGGCCGCAGCAGGCCGGACAGCGTCCGCAACGTCGTCGTCTTGCCAGCGCCGTTGGTGCCGATGAGGGTCACGACCTGACCCTCCTCGACGTCGAGGCTGATGCCCTTGATGGCTTCGATCGCGCCGTAGGCGACCCGCAGGTCGCGCACCTCGAGCAGGCTCACGGCGACGACTCCTTCTCGGCGGCTTTCTCAGCCTCGACATCCTCGGGCGCCTTACCGAGGTAGGCCGCGATGACGCGCTCGTCCGACTGCACGTCCTTGGGGGTCCCCTCGACGAGCTTGGCGCCCTGCACGAGCACAGCGACCCGGTCGCACAACCCGAAGACGAAGCGCATGTCGTGCTCGATGAGCACGACGGCGATGCCCTGGCCCTGGACGGCGCGGACCAGCTCGGCGGCGGCGGCCGTCTCGTTGGGGTTCATCCCCGCCGTCGGCTCGTCGAGCAGCAGCAGGCCGGGCTCGGTGGCCAGTGCGCGTGCGATCTCGAGGCGGCGCTGGTCGCCGTACGGCAGCGACTTGGCCAGCTCGTTGCCCACCTTAGGCATGCCCACGAAGGCGAGCAGCTCGCGCGCCTTCTCCTCCGACTCGCGCTCCTCCCGGTGGTAGCGCGGCCCCCGTCCCACGGCGGCGAGCACCCCTGCCTTCGTGCGGGTGTGCCGGCCGACGACGACGTTCTCCAGAGCTGTCATGTTGGGGAAGAGCCGGATGTTCTGGAACGTCCGGGCGACCCCCGCTTTGGTGACCAGGTCAGGTCGGCGCGGCAGGGGCTTGCCGCGATAGGTGACGGTCCCCGCCGTCGGCGTCTCCAGCCCGGTCAGGCAGTTGAAGAACGTCGTCTTGCCGGCGCCGTTCGGACCGATGAGGCCGAGCACCTCGCCTTCGGAGACGGTCAGGTCGACGTTGCGTACGGCGACGAGACCGCCGAACTGCTTGGTGACCGCGGTGGCTTCGAGCAGGTTCACGACGACACCTCTGCGCGTCCCGGAGGCGCGGCCAGCGCATCCGCGCCACCGCCCGGATCGTGGAACTCACGTTGCCGTCGCTTGCTCGGGATCAGACCCTCCGGCCGCACCCGCATGATGAGCACCAGCACGATCCCGAACACGAGCAGCCGCAGGTCCTGAAGGAAGCGCAGCTTTTCCGGCAGCAGGTACAGCACGGTGGCCCCCAGCAGCGCTCCTTGGACCGTGC